>JANOJW010000791.1:0-2764 GCA_031418955.1 Hyphomicrobiales bacterium
GGCCGCTCCGCCGAAAATGACGCCGACGAGAAGCGTCTGGAACATAAAGTGCTCACCTAAGAGCCTGTCTCGGAGGTTTTCGTATGGTTTCACGGTCCAAGCTCGAGTCGATCCGCCAGGAGGAGGCCGCAGCTCGTAGCCCAGCTACGGGCAAGGCCTCCGACGCCGCGGTCGGCCGAGATTGGGCCGCCTTCGGTTGCGCTCGAACGGCCCATCTGGTTCGTCGCGCGACTTGCCGATACCTAAGGTATCGACTTCGCCACGCTCCTGCCATCTGGACCCTTCGAGCGCAATGAAACCACACGAAAACCTCCGAGACAGGCTCTTAGCATCCCCCTGGGCAATGCGAGCGAGGCGGGTAATGGACCTGCACGACCATCAGACGATCGGCGAGGTGTGGGCGGAGGCGGTGCGTCGGCACCGCGAACGCCCATTTCTGTGCGTGCCCGCGAACGCCACACGCACCTACCACCCGGCCGGCTACGAGATCACCTACGGCGACGCCGACCGCGAGATTTCGCGACTGGCCGAGAGCTACCGCCGAAACGGCTACGGCCCCGGCCATCGCATCGCGCTGCATCTGGAGAACCGTCCCGAGCACGTGCTCCATCGCCTCGCACTCAATCTGACCGGCGCTTCGTGCGTGCCGATCAATCCCGACTACAGGCCAGCCGAGATCGCCTACCTCCTCGATCACTCCGAGCCGGAGCTGCTGTTGGGGCTCGGCGCCCGCACTGCACAGATCCAGGAGGCGCTGGCGATCACGACGCATCGGCCCCACGTCGTCCTGATCGAGGATGGGCAATCGCCGCCAGCGCCACGCGCCGCTGCCCGCACCGAGCGCATCGCGCCCGCCACCGAGGCGCAGATCCTCTACACCTCCGGCACCACCGGCCGTCCCAAGGGCTGCATCCTCTCGCACGGCTACGAGGTCGCATCTGCCGTCTGGTACACCAACATCCCGGGGCGGGCGACATTCCGGGATGGCGAGGTGCGCATCTACAATCCGCTGCCGCTCTATCATGTGAACTCAGGGAGCGTGTCGTTGCTCGGCGCTGTGGTGCTCGGCGGCTGCCAGATCCAGCCCGACCGGTTCCATCCCGACCGCTGGTGGTCCGAGGTGGCGGCGACCCGCGCGAGCGTGATCCACTATCTCGGCGTCGTCATCCAGATGCTGCTGAAGCGCTGCACCTCACGTGAGGATCGGAACCATGCCGTCCGCTTCGGCTTCGGCGCCGGCGTCGAGCCGCAGCTGCATGCCGAGTTCGAGGCGCGTTTCGGTTTTCCGCTGGTCGAGGGGTGGGGCATGACCGAGATGGTCCGCGTGCTCACCGATGCGGTCGAGCCCCGCCTGGTCGGCACCCGCGCGTTCGGCCGTGCCGTACCCGGCCTCGACGTGTGCGTCGTCGACGACCACGACGTCGAGGTGGCGGACGGCACGCCCGGCGAGATGGTGCTGCGCCATTCCGCTGACACCCCCCGGCGCGGCGCGTTCTCAGGCTATCTCAAGGATCCAGCCGAGACCGAGACGGCGTGGCGGACGGGGTGGTTTCACACCGGTGACACCGTGGTGCGCCGGCCCGGCGGCATGCTGCACTTCGTCGACCGGAAGAAGAACATCATTCGCCGCTCCGGCGAGAACATCGCCGCGGCCGAGATCGAGGCGCTGCTGCTGACGCACCCGGACGTGCTGCAGGCGGCCGTGCTCGCCGTGCCCGACGAGACTCGCGAGGAGGAGGTGCTCGCCTGCATCGTGCTGAAATCGGGGGCGCCTGGCCGCGACATGGCCGAGCGTCTGTTTGCCTACTGCCGCGAGCGGCTCGCCTACTACAAGGCGCCTGGCTGGATCTGGTTTGCCTCCGAGCTGCCGACCACCGGCACCCAGAAGATCCAGAAGCACACGATCTTCCCGGGCCTCGCCGACCCGCGCGCGGCCGACGGGATGATCGACCTCAGGGACCGCAAGCGCCGCGATCGGGCGGGTGGATAAAGGGACCAGGAATGGCAGATCCGCCGAAAAAATTCGGGCTCACCGACGACGAACTCGCAACCGGTCCGATCACGTTCCGCGACGGCCTGTTCAAGGACCAGGTCGTACTGGTGACGGGTGGGGGGCGCGGCATCGGCAAAGCGATCGCGGTGCAGTTCGCTCGTCTGGGCGCCAAACTCGCAATTACCGGGCGCAACGAGGAGCGGCTTGCCGAATCGAAGGCGCTGCTCGAGCGATGCGGCGCCGAGGCGATCACCATACCGATGTCGATCCGCGATCCTGAGATGTGTGACCGGACCGCACATGCCGTCGTTGCCCGCTACGGCCGCATCGATCATCTCGTCAACAACGCGGGCGGCCAGTTCCCGCAGGCCGCGATCGAGTTCAAGCCGAAGGGCTGGCTCGCCGTGATCGACACCAATCTCAACGGCACCTGGTACATGACGCAAGCGGTGGCCAGGCACTGGCACGAGACCAAGCAACCGGGCTCCGTCACCACCATCGTCGCGGTGACCGGGCGCGGCATGCCCGGCATGGCGCACACGGCGGCGGCCCGCGCCGGCGTCATCGCGCTGTCGAAGACCCTCGCCACGGAGTGGGCGCCGCTCGGCATCCGCGTCAACTGCGTGGCGCCCGGCATCATCGAGAGCGACGGCATGGACAACTACGATGCAGCCACCGTCGCACGCTATCCCGGCATGAACGCCATGCGACGCATGGGCACCGTCCGCGATGTGACCGACGCCGTCTGCTATCTCGCCGGCCCGTCCGGGG
>JANOJW010000792.1:0-15529 GCA_031418955.1 Hyphomicrobiales bacterium
CGATGTCGGGCGTCATGAGCACCACCGGCTTTCCCGACCGGCCGCCGGTGAAGGCGGGCCCCGCGCTCTGCGACTTCTTCGCCGGCACGCATCTCTACGGCGCAATCACCACGGCGCTTTATGCGCGCGAGAAGACCGGTGTCGCGCACCGCGTCGAGGTCGCCATGCAGGATGCCGTCTATGCCTCGCTTTCGTCGAGCCTCGGCATGCACTGGGCCATGCAGGGCAAGCCCGACGCACCGCCGCCCCGCACCGGCAACCGCCACGGCGGCCTCGCCGAGAGCCCCTACAACGTCTATCCGACGAGTGACGGTTGGATCGCCATCATTTGCGTGGGCGATCCGCACTGGCGCGTCATGACCAAGGCCATGGGGCAGCCGGCGCTCGCCGAGGACCCCCGCTTTCTTTCGCTGAAGTTGCGCGTCGAGCACATGGAGGACGTCGACGCGGTGGTCTCGGCGTGGACACGCTCGCGCCCCAAGCAGGCGATCTTCGAACTGTTCATGCAGCATTCGGTGCCCTGCGCGCCGGTGCGCGATCTGGATGAGGTGGTCGCCGATCCCAACATGCACGCGCGTGGCGCGCTGCAGTGGCAGGACCATCCCGAGCTTGGCCGCATCGTCGTGCCGCACTCGCCGCTGCGCTTCGATGGCGTTGAGCCGCGCGCGCTCGAGCCGAGCCGGGGCCTGGGCGCCGACACGGCGCGCGTGCTGCGCGAGCGGCTCGGCCTCTCCGAAGCGGCGGTCGAGCGCATCCGCAGCGCAGCCAAGATTTGAACCTGTGGGGTCGGGCATGACGGCAGGCGTGGTCGGCATCGATGTCGGTGGCACCTTTACGGACCTCACCTATTCGCGCGACGGAACCCGCGTCGATCGCGTGGTGAAGGTGCTCTCGACGCCGCAGGATCCCTCGCAAGGCCTCGTCGATGCACTGGTCGCCGCCGGTATCGAACCGGATGCGCTCGGCGTCATCCTGCACGGCACCACTATCGCCACCAACGCCGTGATCGAGCGCAAGGGCGCGCGCGCGGCACTCGTCACCACGAAGGGCTTCCGTGACGTGCTGGAGCTTGGCCGCCGCGATCGCCAAAGCATGTACGGGCTTACCGGCTCGCACCAGCCGCTGATCCCGCGCGAGCGGCGCTGGGAGATCGACGAGCGGCTCGACCATCGCGGCGCCGTCGTGACGCCACTCGACGAGTGCGAGGTGCGCCGCCTCGCCGAGGCGTTGCGCGGCGAGGACCTGCAGTCGATCGTCATCGCCTTCCTGCATTCCTACGCGAATCCGGAGCATGAGGTGCGTGCAGCAAACGTCTTTCGTGCCGTCAACCCGGCCTGGGAGATCACCACCTCGGCCTCGATCGTGCGCGAGTACTACGAGTTCGAGCGCACCAGCACGGCGGTCGTGCAGGGCTATCTGCAACCGCTCGTCGCCCGCTACGCGCGAGGATTGAGTGAGCGGCTCGCGGCAAAGGGCTATACGGCGCCGGTGCTGGTGATGCAGTCGAACGGCGGCCTCGCGCCCCTCCGCCAGCTCGCGAGCAGTGCTGCGCGAATCGTACGCTCGGGTCCGGCGGCTGGCGTCATGGCCGCAGCGACACTCGCCGGCCAGGCCGGCTTTAATCACGTCATCACCGGCGACATGGGCGGCACCAGCTACGACGTCGCCGTGGTGGTCGGCGGACGGCCGCGCATCGCCGAGACGACGGAGCTCGATTTCCGCATTCCACTGCGTCTGCCGATGATCGACGTACACACCATCGGCGCCGGCGGCGGCAGCATCGCCTATCTCGATCGCGGCGGCATCCTGCAGGTGGGACCGCGCAGCGCCGGCGCGCTGCCTGGTCCCGTCTGCTTCGCGCGCGGCGGCACCGAGCCGACGGTGACCGACGCCAACGCGGTGCTCGCACGTATCAACCCGGATCATCCGATCGGCATGCAGCACTTGGCCCGGCTCGACGTCGAGGCGGCGCGGCGTGCCGTGGCCGGGCTCGGGGAGCGGCTGGGTCTCGGCCTCGAGGCGACGGCGGAGGCGATCCTGACGATCGTCAACCAGCGCATGGCCGGGCGCACGCGGCTGCTCTCGGTGGAGCAGGGGCACGATCCCCGAGACTTCGCCCTTGTCGCGTTCGGTGGCGCCGGCCCGCTGCACGGCGCGGCCATCATGCGCGAGGTTGGAATCCGTACGATGCTGATCCCGCCGCATCCAGGCGTGCTGTGCGCGCTCGGCTGCGCCATCGCCGACATCCGTCACGATCTCTCGCAGACGGTGGAGCGCGCGCTCGACACGCTCGAGCCGGGCTTCGTCGCCGGCGTACTCGCCCGCCAGCGGCGTGAAGGCGAGGCGCGGCTCGCCGAGGATGACCTCGCGCTCGAGCGCATTGCCGTCTCGCACTCGGCGCAGATGTCTTACGTCGGCCAGATCCATGCGTTGACCGTGCCGGTCGAGACCGAGTGGAGCCTTGCTCGCATGGCCCAAGCGTTCGAGCAGGTCTACGCGCGCGAGTACGGCAACACGCTCGGCGCCATGCCGAAGTCGCTGGTGAGCCTCAAGACTGCGGTGCTCGGCGTGCGCCGGCAGCCGGTCTCGAAGCCGGCGCCGGAGGGTCCACCGCGCTCGGCCACCCCCTCGGGCAAGCGGCCCGTACACTTCGGACATTGGCTCGAGACCCCGATCTTCCGCCGCGAGCAGCTCGAACCCGGCATGCGCATCGACGGTCCCGCCGTCGTCGAGCAGGCGGACACCACGACGATCATCGAGCCGGGCATGCGCGCCCGCGTCGACGGCTTCGGCAACCTGCTCGTGGAGATCGCCTGATGCAGCGCGAGATTGCCACCGGTCCCATCGATCCCGTGACGCTCGCCGTGGTGCGCGGCGCGCTCGATCAGATCGCCGACGAGATGGACCTGCACCTGATCCACGCCGCCATCTCGCCGATCATTTCGGAAACCAACGACTGCGCGCACGGCCTCTACGATCCCGTGACCGGCGAGACCATCGCGCAGGGCGGTTATGGCCTGCCGCAGTTTCTCGCCAACATGCAGTTCTCGGTGCAGCACGTCATCGCCGCGGCAAAGGTAGCGGGCGGCTTCCAGGCAGGCGACGTGTGGATCGTCAATGATCCCTACACCAGCGGCACGCACTTGAACGACGTGATCCTGGTCGCCCCCTACTTCACGGATGGCCGCCTGTTCGCGCTCTTCGCCAATACCGGCCACTGGATGGACATGGGCGGCAGTGTGCCGGGCGGCTGGGCGCCGAGCGCCACCGAAATCCACCAGGAGGGCATCATCATCCCGGCCGTGCGGCTCTATGATGCCGGCCGCTACAACGAGCCGCTCGTGCGTCTCATCACCGCCAACAGCCGCCTGCCGCGCCAGATCGAGGGCGATCTCGCCGCCATGGTCAACGTGTTCGAGGTCGGCCGGCGCGGCCTCGATGCGCTCGTCGCCAAGTACGGCGAGGCGACGCTCGGGCGGTGCATCGTCGAGCTCATGGACCGCTCGGAGGCACAGATGCGCGCGTCCATCGCCGAAATCCCTGACGGCACCTACGCAATCGTCGATTACTTCGACAACGACGGCGTCGACGACAAGCGGCTCACCGTCGCGTTCGCACTGACAGTCGCTGGCTCGCAGATGCACCTCGACTTCACCGGAACGTCTCCAGCTGCGCGCGGCCCCATGAACATCGCCGACAGCACGGCGAAGTCGATCTGCCTCGTGGCGCTGAAGCACATCTTCACCGACGTGCCGGTCAACGGCGGCGCGTTCCGCCCGATCCGCTTCACGATTCCAAAGGGCTCGATCCTCGCCGCGCAGTATCCCTCCCCCGTCGGCGGCACGACGGACGTCATCCAGCGCATGTTCGATGTGGTGTTCGGCGCGCTCGCACAGGCGATCCCGGAGCGCACGCCGGCCGCCCCCTTCGGTACCACGGGCGTCGCCACCGTCTCGGGCCGCCATCCCGAGAGTGGCAACTACTACGTGGCGGTCTATCCTTATCCCGGCGGCTACGGCGGCAGCGCCGTCTCGGACGGCCTTGTCAACGGCACGCCGCCGGGCTCGATGGCAAAGTTCATGTCGATCGAAGCGTCGGAGCACCGCTATCCACTGCGCTTCGAGTACTACGCCATTCGCGAGGGCTCGGGCGGCGCTGGCCGCCATTGCGGCGGCTGCGGCACGGCCTATGGCATGACCGCGCTCGCGGACTGCGTCGTTTCGATCCTCGGCGACCGCGTCGATCATGCGCCGTTCGGCGTCGAGGGCGGCGGGTCGGCCGCGCCCAATAGTGTGCGGCTCGTGACACAGGGGCGCGAATGGGTGCCGCCGATGCGCTCGAAGCTCGAGAAGGAGCCGATCGGCCCCGGCGACAGCGTGCATCTGGCCTCGCCCGGCGGCGGCGGCTTCGGTGCGCCGCTGACGCGCTCGCTCGAGCTGATCGAGCAGGACTTGAACCAGGGCCTGATCGCGCGTTCGGTCGCGGATGACGTCTATGGCGTGGTGATCGCGGAGACGCGGACGGTGCATGGGCGTCCGGTCTATCGTGTCGATCGCGCGGCCTCGGAGAAGAAGCGCGGCGTAGCCGGCCTCCTCAGGCCGAAGGAACCGTGCGCGTGACCGCGAAAACGACAACCCGCGCCCGCAACAAACCGTCGGCGAGTAGGTTCCGCGCGCTGCATTCGACCGAATGGCGCGGCATCTCGGAGCCTACAGCGACCTCGCGTGGAAGCGGGCGGACATGAATGTATGGGGCAGTGACGTAAGCAGGGAGCTGAGGCAGCCGTGACCAGTCGAGATCGTTTCCGAACAATCGCCTGCGGCGCGGGCTTTGCCGGCGACCGCATCGATCCGGCGGTCGCGATCGCACGGGCTGGCGCTGCCCATGTCATCGCGTTGGAGTGCCTGGCCGAGCGCACCCTGGTGCCGGGCTTGCGCGCCCGCCGCGCCGACCCCTCCGCTGGCTATGATCCACGCCTGAAGCGCCGGCTGTCGCTGCTGCTGCCGGCCGCGCGCGCGAGCGGCACACGGATCGTCTCCAACCTCGGCGCGGCGAACCCGGCCGCTGCGGCCAAGCGCATCGCGGCGCTGGCGTCGGAACTCGGCTGCAAGTACCTCAAGATTGCAGGCATCGTCGGTGACGATGTGCTCGCACTCCGCGACAAGGTGCGGTGGGATGCGCCCATCGACGGCGAGCTGATCGGCGCGCACGCCTATCTCGGCGCCGAACCGATCGCGGCGGCGCTTCGTGCGGGCGCCGACGTCGTCGTCACCGGGCGCTGCGCGGACTCAGCCCTGTTCTCGGCGGATGCGATGGCCACGATCCTCGACGGTAGCGCCGATGCGCTCGCCGGCGCGACGGTGGTCGGCCATCTGCTCGAGTGCTCGGGGCAGGTCACCGGCGGCAACTTCGAGGGCGTCGATGGCAGCTCGCTCTCGCCGGCCGAGTTCGCGGGGCTCGGCTTCCCTCTCGCCAAGGTGTTTCCAGACGGCACGGCGGAGCTGTTCCTGCTCGATGGTGCGCCCGGCCGCATCGACCAACTCACGTGCACGCTGCAACTCCTGTACGAGGTGCATGATCCCGCCCGCTACATCACGCCGGACGCGATCCTCGATCTCACGGGCGTGCGTTTCGAGACCATCGCGCCGAACCGCGTACGGGTGACCGGTGCGCTCTCGCGCGGGCGGCCGGCGACGCTGAAAGTCTCGGGCTTCGTCGAGGCGCCGGGCTTCATCGCCGACGTCGAGATCGGTTATGCCGGCACCGGCGCGCTGAACCGCGGCCGCATCGCGGCGGAGACGCTGCGGCTCCGGCTCGCTGGCAACGGCGTCGGGCCAAGCGACATGCGCGTCGATCTCGTCGGCGTCGATTCGATCATCGGGGCAGCCTCCCAGCCGGCGCCCAACGCGCTGCCCGAGGTGCGCGTGCACGTTTCGGCCCGCTGTGCCGACGCCGAGATCGCGCAGATGATCGAGGACGAGGTCTACTCGCTCACGCTTTCGGGGCCGGCTGGTGGCGGCAGCGTGCGGAGCGAGCGACGGCCGAGCCTCGCGGTGATCGACGGCTACATCGACCGCACGCTGGTCGAAACGCACAGTGTCGAGGAGGTCGCGGCATGAGAGTGGGATCGATCGCGGTCGGGCGCTCCGGCGACAAGGGTGACAAGCTCGACCTGACGCTCGTCGCCGTCGACGCGGCGGCCTATCGCATGCTGGAGCGGGCGATTACCGCAAGGATCGCCGAAGCTTCGCTTCGCCGCGTGATGCCGGGCGTCGTGACACGCTACGAGGTGCCGGGTCTCAACGCGCTCAAGTACGTGATCGACGGCGCGCTGCCGGGCGGCGTCTATGCGACCCTGCACGCGGGCCTGCACTGGCAGAAGGCCGCGATCTCCATTCTGCTCGACCTGGACCTCGCCGAACTTCATCCACGCGTGTCGAATGAAGATCCCGTTTAGCACGAACTATTCAAGTGCAGCTTCGAGTGCGACTCGGAGGGCGGCGACGACGTCGTTGGATCGGCGTAACATTCTGGTGCTGAAGCAGAGTGCGCGCGTCACCCACCGGTTTCGCCGCCGCCATGACCGGGCCTACGCCGTTTCTGCCGGACCTGTCATATTGGACTCGCCGTTGGCCAGCACATTTCGTCGGAGGCCACACCGCGGGACAAGGTCGCTACGTGCTGCGGTGTTGAGGGGCCTACGCGGACGCCGTGTCGAATTCGGCCTTGACCGGCTCGTCAGCTACGCCACCGCGCTTGGGCACGGCGTTACGTGCAGATCAGCAAGTCGCGAAAGGTGGCTAATTACCTGTTTTTTAGACTTATGGCGGAGACGATAGGGTTCGAATTCCGCTGTCTTGGGCCCGCAACAGGATGAAGACGGATTACCGGACGACTCGTGTGCTACAGAACCCGGAGAACTCGCTTGCTACCGACATACAAACACACGACAATCCATCCGCGACCTACAAGTGTGGCATCTTCTGTTGGCTGAAGCGCGCAATCCTGCGTAGAGTCGGGGCATGCTCGAACCCGCTCGACAGGACGACCTGCTGGCGCTGCTCGCCTGGTGGCGGGCAGCGGGCGTCGACGTCGCGCTCGACGTAACAGCGATTGACTGGACCGCGGCCTCCGACCGCTGGCCGGGACAGGATTTCGGTTGGCCTGATCGCGAGAGGGCAGTTGATCGGACTTCGCCGAAGCCAACGGGCACGACGACACAGTCGACAGCTCGCGTGACGCCTCCGCAGTCTCGTCCAGCTCCCCTGGCACCGCCGTCGCCGGTCCGCCCGTCGCTTGCTCCTGCGCCGCCGCCAGCGGCGCGACCCTTCACCGCCGTTGCCCCTGACGAGGCGACCATGGCGGCGCGCGAGGCCGCGGCCAATGCCCAATCCCTCGACGAGCTGCGTGAGATGCTGGCGGCCTTCGACGGCTGCGGCCTCAAAGCGACGGCCAAGAGCCTGTGCTTCTATCGCGGTAGCGCCCAGGCCCGCCTGATGCTCATCGGCGAGGCGCCAGGCCGCGAGGAGGATCTCGAAGGCCGTCCGTTCGTCGGCCCCGCCGGGCAATTTCTCGACAAGATGCTCGCCGCGATCGGGCTGTCGGATGCCGATGTGCACATCACCAACATCGTCTACTGGCGCCCGCCTGGGAACCGCACGCCGACGCCGCAGGAAGCGCAGGTGTGCCGGCCGTTTCTCGAGCGGCAGATCGCGCTCGTGGCGCCGGAACTGGTGCTCACGCTCGGCGGGCCGGCGACGAAGGCGATGCTCGACGTCGCCGACAGCATCATGAAAGTGCGCGGCCGGTGGCACGACGCGGAACTCGGCGGGCGCGCGCGGCCGGTGATGCCGACGCTGCATCCGACCTATCTGTTGCGCACGCCGCTGGCCAAGCGGCAGGCATGGCGCGATCTGCTGGCGGTCAAGGCGCGCCTCTCCGGCAAGGCTTGAGCAATGAGCACAGAACGGGGCACGGCATGAAGAGCATCAAGGACGCGCTCGATCTGAGGTTCGGTGATTTCCGCGCCTCGATCGAATTACAAACCGCCGAGCATCCAGGACTTAAGGCGTTGGCCAATCGCGGCGTCGTGCGCCGTTTCAAGTCGGAGCCGCTGCCGGCGGCCCTTCTCGACACGCTGTGCGCGCTCGCACTGTCGTCGCCGACCAAGAGCGATCTGCAGCAGCGCGATATCCTGATCGTGGAGGATCCAGCTATCCGTGGACGCATCAACGAGCTGCTCGCCGACCAGGACTGGATTCCGGGCGCGCCGCACGTCCTGATCTTCCTTGGCAACAACCGGCGCCAGCGGCAGGTGCACGAATGGCGCGGGCACACCTTCGTCAACGACCATCTCGATGCGTTCTTCAATGCCGCGGTCGATGCCGGCATCGCGCTCTCGGCCTTCGCGGTCGCCGCCGAGATGGCCGGCGTCGGCTGCTGCCCGGTCAGCGTCATCCGCAATCACGCCGAGGAGGTCTCGCGCCTATGCGGGCTGCCCGACCACGTGTTCCCGGTGGCGGGTCTCGGCGTCGGCTGGCCGTCGTCGCCAGCGTTCGTATCGGCACGCCTGCCGCTCTCAGCCACCGTACATCGCGACCGCTACACGGAAACGTCGCGCGAGACGGTCGATGGCTACGACCGCCGCCGCAACGGCATCTTCCCCTATCGCCAACAGCGCAACGTCGCACGCTTCGGCAAGTCCGATAGCTATGGCTGGAGCGAGGACAAGGCCCGCCAGTACGCCGAGCCCGAGCGCGCCGACTTCGGCGCCTTCGTCAAGCGCAAGGGTTTCAAGTTGGAGTGAAATGAAATTCAGCGCTCTATGGATTAATCCAGATGCACTTGATCAGGTCGAACTTGGACGGGTCGGGGGGCAGCGGCACCAGAACAACTTTGTCAGGGAGCCGCAATTCGCCTATGCCGCGACAACCGACCTGATCCGAGGTGTGCCACCGCGCTCTCGCCCTTTGACAGCAATGCCGCTCGACCGGTTTGCACTCCCCGCCCTCTCCGTCAGAATTGCGATCAGCGCGCGGGCTGCGGCGTTGAGGTAGCCCTTGCGGCGGTAGATCAGCGCCACGGGCACAGTTGTCGCGACCGGCGTGCCGGTTACCACCGCGAGGCTGCCGAGCTTCAGCTCGTCGTGCACGCTGCTCTCCGGCACGAGGCCGATGCCGAAGCCTGCCTCCACCAGCCGCTTCTGCGCTGTCAGGCTATCGATCAGCATCACCGGCGCATCGTCGAGGCCAGCAGCAGCGAGCTGGCGCGCGAGGATGTGGCCGAAGGACTCGCGGCCACGCGCGGCCGGAAAGCCGATCCAGCGCTCACCCTGGAGTTTTCGCCGCCCGGCGCGGCGGCCCGCGAGGCGATGCTCGGGTGCCGCGATCACCAGCATGCGCTCAACCGCTGCCCGCTCGCGTTCGAGCAATGGCACGCCAAGCTCCTGCTCCAGCAGACTGATGCGGCGGCTGATCGCCGGCTGCGAGCGATGCAGACGTCCCGCCGCGCGTGTGAAGCCGCCGAGCTCGGCGATCGAGACGAAGGTGCGGATGCCGTCGATGTCCATAGTGATCTGGAAAGCTGATGATGACTGTTAACAGTATGCATTGGTCTGATCGCCGCGTGAAGTGCATCGTGAGCGCCATCGACGCAGCGACACCACAGGAGACCGTCATGGCAATGGCAACCCAGGCAGAGAAGGCGCAACGCTTCAGGGAACTCCACGGGCGGCCCGGCGCGTTCATCATCCCGAACCCGTGGGATGCCGGCACCGCGCGGCTCCTCGCCCGCCAAGGCTTCGAGGCACTGGCGACGACGAGCCTCGGCCTCGCGCTGACGCTCGGGCGCAGCGCCGTCACGCCGGACGAGATCATCGCCAACTGCCGGGCAATTGCCCAGGCGACCGACCTGCCCGTCAATGCCGATCTCGAGAACTGCGGCGCTGACGAGCCGAAGGCGGCCGCGCAGATGATCCGCCGTGCGGCCGAGGCCGGCGTCGTCGGCGGCTCCATCGAGGACTGGACCGGCGATGCGGCGAAGCCCATCTATGACTTCACGCTCGCCGTCGAGCGGGTCGCGGCAGCGGTGGAGATGGCGCGCTCGCTGCCTGTGCCGTTCGTGCTCACGGCGCGCGCCGAGAACTTCGTCAACAACCGCCCCGATCTCGACGACACCATCCGCCGCCTGCAGGCATTCGAGGCCGCCGGCGCCGACGTGCTCTACGCGCCGGGCCTGAAGGATCTCGCCACGATCCGCGCGATCGTCGCGGCGGTGTCGAAGCCCGTCAACGTCGTCATGAGCCACGCCGATCCGACGATCACCGCGGCCGATCTCACTGCCGCTGGCGTCAAGCGCATCAGCGTCGGTGGCAGCATGGTCCGCTACGCCCTCGGCGCCCTCCTCGCCGCCGGCCGCGAGATGAAGGACGCCGGCCGCTTCACCTTCGTGCGTGATGCCGCGCCATCGAAAGCGCTCAAGGCGGCGTTTTCCGCAGCGGAACAACTGGACTGATTGGCGCGCCTCTGGGCCGCCGGCGCTGGCGCGGCGCCTACTCAGCGGCAGAGCGTGTGTCGCCGGCGGCTTGCGGCGCGGCAGTCGCCGGCTCCGCGGTATCGTCGCGGCGCGGCAGCAGCTTGAGCTTCTTTATGCGGCGTGGATCGGCATCGAGGATCTCGAATTCCAATCCCGTCGCCTGATGCCGCACCACTTCGCCACGCGATGGCACCCGCCCGAGCATGGAGACGACCAGCCCGCCGATCGTGTCGATCTCGGCAACTTCCTCAGGCGTGAGCAGCGTGGCGCCGAGCCGCTTTTCGATCTCGGCGATGGGTGTGCGGCCTTCCGCGACGAGGCCGTGCACCGGGTCAGCGACGATCTGAGCGGCTTCCGCCACGTCGTGCTCATCCTCGATATCGCCGACCACCTGCTCGACCAGATCCTCGATCGTGACGAGGCCGTCGGTGCCGCCGTACTCGTCGACGATCAGCGCCATGTGGATGCGCGTCGCCTGCATCCGCAGCAGCAGGTTCATCGCGGGCATCGACGGAGGCACATAGAGCATCGGCCGGCGCAGCTTGGCGCCGGTGATCTGCCGGATGACGTCGGCCCGGCCGAGATCGACCTTGTCGAGCAGCTTGCCGTCGGCGGCGGGCTCGCGCGGAGCGGCATCGCCCATCAGATAGCGCACGAGATCCTTGATGTGGACCATGCCGCGCGGATCATCGAGCGTCTCGGCGTAGAGCGGGATGCGCGACACACCGGCTTGTCGGAACAGCGCCAGCAGGTCGCCGATCGAGGCCGTCTCGTCGATTGACGTGATGTCGGCGCGCGGCACCATCACGTCGTCGACACGCATGGCGCCAAAGCGAAGCAGCCGCAGCATCATGTCGCGCTCGGCAGCCGACAGCGTCGATTCAGCCTTGGCCTCGGACTTCAGGGCCTCCTCGAGCGTCTGTCGCAACGTCTGGGGACCCGAAAGTCCAAGCCGGCTGCGCAGCGACTGCAGCCAGCGCGGCCCCCCGGTGCGCTGCGGCTCTGGCGGCGGCTTGGTGGATGGGTGATCTTCACTCATGGCAGGCGACGCGGTAGCTGATGGGGATCGGGGATGCCGAGGCGGCCGAGAATCTCGGCCTCGAGCGCCTCCATGGCCTCCGCCTCGTCGTCGTCCTCGTGGTCAAAGCCCAGCAGGTGCAGCAGGCCGTGCACCACGAGGTGCTGGAGATGATGGGCGGGCGGGATCGCCTGCTCGCGCGCCTCTGCGAGCACGGTCTCGCCGGCGAGGATCACGTCGCCGAGGAAGTCACGCCCCACCCCGTCGGCGCTTTCTCCCTCGCGCGCCGGAAACGACAGCACGTTGGTCGGCGTGTCTTTGGCGCGGTGGTCGCGATTGAGGCCGCGCACGGTCGCATCGTCGGCGAGCGCGATGCAGGCGAGCCCGGGCCCGCTGCCGGCGAATGCGGGATGACCAGCCAGCGCGGCCGCTGCTGCCTCGACCAGGGTTTCGGCGCTCGTCATCGTCGCGAAAGCCGCAGCTTCAGCCACGATATCGAGCGCCAGCCAATCGGGAGGCTCGGTGTCGGCCTCGGACGCAAGCGGGGCGTCGCCACCATGGGCGACGTCGGCCTTCGCGGCACTATCGCGTTGTCGAGGCATGTCCGTCTATTCGGCCTTGTCGCCAGCGACTGGAGGCGCTGGCCGGTCTTCCAGACGATCATAGGCCTCGACGATGCGGGCCACAAGATCGCGGCGCACGACGTCGGCGTTCTTGAAGCGCACGGCCTCGATGCCTTTGACGCCCTGCAGCAACCCCACGGCCTGATCGAGCCCTGAGATCTGGCCGCGTGGCAGGTCGATCTGAGTCGGATCACCCGTGACCACCATCTTCGAGCCTTCGCCCAGACGGGTGAGGAACATCTTCATCTGCATGCTGGTGGTGTTCTGCGCTTCGTCGAGAATGACGAACGCGTGCGACAGCGTGCGGCCGCGCATGAACGCCAGCGGCGCGATCTCGATGATGCCGGCCTCGAGGTCGCGCTCGACCTTTTCGGGCGGCAGCACATCGTAGAGCGCGTCGTAGAGCGGACGCAGATACGGATCGACTTTATCTCGCATGTCGCCGGGCAGGAAACCAAGCCGCTCGCCGGCCTCGACCGCCGGCCGCGAAAGGATGATCTTTTCGACGAGCCCGCGTTCCAGGCAGGCTGCCCCATAGGCAACGGCGAGATAGGTTTTGCCGGTGCCAGCAGGACCGACCCCGAACACGAGATCGAACTTGTCGAAGGCGCGGATATAGGTGCTCTGCGCGGGCGTGCGGGCGGTGACGATGCGCCGGCGCGTACGGACCTGGGCCATGCCGTCCTGGCGCGGACTGCCCGACAGCGCATGACGAATAAGGCCGTCGACATCGCCGGCGGCGATGGGCTCGCCCTTCGAAGCGCGCTCGTAGAGCGTCAGCAGCACGGTGCGGCCAGTCTCGCAGGCCGCGCGCGGTCCCGTCAGCGTGACGACGTTGCCGTTGGCGTGCGCGTCGATGCCGAGGCGCGTCTCGAGCAGGGCGAGGTTGGCATCGAACTCGCCGAGAACGTGCGCGACGAACCGGTTATCTTCGAGCGGCACCACGAGTCGGTGCCGTGCCTCGGACTGCTCGCGTCCTTTGCTCCCGCCGGATGCGGGGTGCCCGCGTGTCAAGTCGTGCCCTCCAGTCGGCCTGTGCCTGTGTTTGGTATCGCCCATGATAGCACATGTTCCGCCAATGTCTCGGCGGCCCTTCCATCGACGCGCACTTCGGACGCGGACAAGGGATCACGGGTGAACTTCACGCTGCTTTGATGACGCCAGTGAGACTGGTGAGGGTGGACGCTGCGATCTCGACGGGCATGATGCGGCCGAGCAACTCCGGGCGCGCCTCGGCGTGCACGGCCTGCAGATAGGGCGAGCGGCCGACGAGCTGGCCGGCACGGCGGCCGACCCTCTCGAACAGCACCGGGAACGTGCGCCCGACGCAGCCGGCATTGAACGATGATTGCTGGATCTGCAGCAGCCCCTGCAGCCGCGTCAGCCGGTCAGCCTTGGTCTCCTCGTCGAGCTGCCCGTCCATGGTCGAGGCCGGCGTGCCGGGGCGCGCGCTGTACTTGAACGAATAGGCCTGCGCAAAACCGACCTCCCGCACCATGCCGAGCGTCGCCTCGAACTCGGCTTCTGTCTCGCCGGGGAACCCGACGATAACATCGGTCGACAGCGCGATGTCGGGCCGCGCGCGACGGATCTTGTCGACCAGCGCCCGGTAGTCGCGCGCCGTGTGCTTGCGGTTCATGGCTGCCAGGATGCGATCGGCGCCCGCCTGGAAGGGCAGATGCAGATAGGGCATCAGCTTCGGCAGATCGCGGTGAGCGGCGATCAGATCCTCGCCCATGTCGCGCGGATGGCTGGTCATATAGCGCAGACGCTCGAGGGCTTCGACCTTCGATAGCTCCTCGAGCAGCCGCGCCAGCGAAAAAGCCCGGCCATCGGGCGCCGCACCGCTGTAGGCGTTGACGTTCTGCCCGAGCAGGGTCAGCTCGCGCACGCCCTGGTCGACGAGCCGGCGCGCCTCGTCGAGGACTTTCGCCACCGGCCGCGAAGCCTCCGCGCCGCGCGTATACGGCACCACGCAGAACGTGCAGAACTTGTCGCAGCCTTCCTGCACGGCGAGGAAAGCAGCGGCCGGCCGGCGCGTTGTTGGGCGCTCGCGGGCAGGCAGCTTGTCGAACTTGTCCTCGTCGGGAAAGCTGGTTTCGACGATGGCGCGCGCTTCGGCCTTGGCGCGGAAGATGAGGTCGGGCAGGCGATGATAGCTCTGTGGCCCGACCACGAGGTCGACCACCGGCGCTCGCTTCACGATCTCGGCGCCCTCGGCCTGTGCGACACAGCCGGCGACCGCGACTACGGTGTCCTTGCCGCTCGCGCGGCGTTCGAGCTTCAGATCGCGGATGCGGCCGAGGTCGGAGTAGACCTTCTCGGCGGCCTTTTCGCGAATATGACAGGTGTTCAGGATGACCAGATCGGCCTCGGCAATATCGGCCGTCTCGGCAAAGCCGATGCCCGCCAGCGCCTCTGACATGCGTTCGCTGTCGTAGACGTTCATCTGGCAGCCGAACGTCTTGATGTGGACCTTTTTGGTCCCCCGCATGTCACCTTCTCCGTTTCGCTCGTGAGCGTCGGTGAGGCTATTCATGGCGCATTCCAATCCTGTTACCGCAGGTGGACCCGGGGGTACGCACGTCGGGACTCGATCAATTTTCCGTTAGTCACTGTTGCAGTGCAATATGGCGGACGTCAATCGCCAGAAAGCCGCGGCGAAACAGTTAACTGTGCATCCCCCTGCGAGCCTCGCGCCATTCAATTGCTTTGCATGGCGACGCCGTCTTGCAGCGCGAGCACATGGCCGGCGAGATAGAGCGAACCGCAGATCAGGATGCGCAACGGTCCGCTGCCGTCGCGCCGCAGCCGCTGGAGCGCCTCGGGTACGCCAGCTGAAATCTCCACCGCAAAGCCGAGACCGGCCGCAATGGCGGCGAGGGACGCTGGTTCGTGCGGCTTCTCGTGCGCACCAGGGATCGGAACCGTGATGACGCGTCGAGCAAGCCCGCGGAACGGCGTCAGGAACCCTGCCGCATCCTTCAGGCCCATCATCCCGACGATCAGGACCAGGGGCTTGGGCGACCGCTCCTCGAGGTCGGCGAGCGTCTGTGCGATCGCTTGAGCGCCGTGCGGATTGTGGCCGCCGTCGAGCCAGACTTCGACCTCGACCGGCAGGTTGGCGATCAGCCGCCCCGACTTCAGCCGCTCCATGCGAGCCGGCCAGCGAACGTCGATCAACCCGCGTTCGATCGCCGTCTCGTCGAGTCCGAGGGATTTCAGTCCTCGCGCCGCCGCAATTGAGGCCCCGGCATTGACGATCTGGTGCCGGCCGATCAGCGCCGGCAGGGCCAAGTCGAGCACCTCGTCAGCGCTCTGGTAGACGAGGCGGCCACGCTGGTCGAAGGCCTCG
>JANOJW010000793.1:0-2334 GCA_031418955.1 Hyphomicrobiales bacterium
AGCCACGCGCTGCGCGTTTTTCTGGGCGGGCGCGAGCTGAAGCCGCCGGCGCGGTTGCCGGTGGGATGATGCGACCCGTGGTTGAGGAATGGCGTCACGCCGACGTCGGACGATCACGCCCAACTGCAGGATTTAGGTTCACGGGTTTCTTCGCGGCTTCACGCAGAAGGACCGCGAGGACATGCGTGAGGCCGACGGCCACATCACCGTCACCTGCGAGTTCTGCTCGACCAAGTACCGTTTCGCGCCGGACGACGTCGCGTAACGGCGACCGCCGGACGACGCGTTGGGTTTCGCCAGTGGGCTCAACCCAACTACGCCTCTGCCCTTCAAGCCGCCTGCTGCTCCACCGTCGGCGCCGCGCCCATCAGCGTCGTGCGGCGTACGTCGCGCGGCTCGTTCTGCGGGAAGGGCCGCGCGCGGTGCATGGTTCGCTGGTTGTCCCACACCACCAGATCGCCGACCGCCCAGGTGTGCGCGTAGGTGAACTCGCGCTGCGTCGCCTTGTCGGTGAGGTCCATCAGGAACGCGATCGCCTCGGGCTGCGGCCAGCCGGCGATCCGGCCGGCGTGCGACGACAGGTAGATCGATTTGCGCCCCGTCGAGGGATGCGTGCGCACCAGCCGCTGCAGCACCGGCTTGAAGCGCGGCTTCTCATCCTCGGTGATATCCGTGAAGCCGAGCTTGGCGCGCGAGAACATCTGCGAGTGCTCGCAGATCAGCGGCTCGCATTGAGCCTGCAGCTCCTTGTCGAAACTCTCCCACGCAGCCCGCATATCGGCGAACTCGGTGTTGCCGCCTTTCGAGGGGATTTTGCGCGCGTGCAGCAATGAGTACTTGGCCGGGATCACCTTGAACGAAGAATCCGAGTGCCACAGCCGGTTGCCGATGGCGAACTGCCAGCGCCGGTCGTCGCGGTCGAATACCTTTCCGTCCTTGTCGAGGTTGGAGACGTCGGCGAAGTGCGGCGAGGCGAGCCGCTGGTCGCCGGGCTTTCGCAGGTTGAACCCGATCGCCACCTCCAGCGGCCCGAGCCCTTGCGTGAAGGCGAGCTGCGTCTCGTCGGTAAAATTCTGGCCGTGGAAGATCAGCACGGCGTGCTCGTCCATGGCGGCGTTGATCGCGGCGTTGTCGGCGGCGTTAAGCGGCTTGGTGAGATCGAGGCCCGAGGCTTCACCGACGAAACCGGGACCGATCTGGCGGACCTTGAGGGGCATAGGCGCAATCCTCTTCAGGGTGTCTCAAAGCATCCTAGCCCACTTTGTCCGGACTTTGCATAGCCCTGGCAGTCAGCCAATCAAGCGATCGTAGTCGGCGTGAGTTCCGATCCAGATCCAATGCCATCGGGATCATCGTCGACACCGACAGCGCGATAGTGCTCTCCGACCCGTACAGACCACAGACGACCGATGCGTTTGAAGTGTAGGGACGGGTGGCGAGAATTCGCCTTGAGCAACTCGTATTTCTCGTCGGCCAGATCGCGAATAGCCACCGGAAGACCTTCATAGTGCTTCCAGAACTTTGGCGATGCGCGATGCCTCACAGTTCGCGCGCCCTGCCGGCAGCCCGGTCAGCTTCCGCCTCGGCAATCAACGTGTCGAGTTTCCCTGCCGCGAGATCGCGCGCAATCTGCGTGTCCCACTGCTGGTGGTCGCGCTCGACGAGCCACGCCAAGAGTTCCACTTGCTCTTGGGGTGTCAGCTTCCCGACCCGGTCTTTGATTTCAGAGATGGCTCCCATGGCTCCATTCCAATTCGTTGATGACCACGCCCTTCAGTATAGCACGGCGCTTACGGGCCGGTCCCTCTCAACCCTTCGCAGCCGCGGCCTTGAACGCCTTCACCTCGGCCTCGATTTTCACGGCGGCATCGGCGAGGTTGTCCGCGGCGACGATCTTGAGGCCCGAGGCTGCCATGATCTGCTTGCCGAGCTCGACGTTGGTGCCTTCCAGGCGCACCACCAGCGGCACCTTGACGCCCAACTCGCGGGCTGCCGCCACCACGCCTTCCGCGATGATGTCGCAGCGCATGATGCCGCCGAAGATGTTGACCAGGATGCCCTTCACGTTGGGGTCCGAGGTGATGATCTTGAAGGCCTCGGTCACCTTCTCCTTGGTGGCGCCGCCGCCCACGTCGAGGAAGTTCGCGGGCTCGGCGCCGTAGAGCTTGATGATGTCCATGGTCGCCATGGCGAGCCCGGCGCCGTTGACCATGCAGCCGATGTTCCCGTCGAGCTTGATGTAGTTCAGCGAGAACTTCGAGGCTTCGACCTCGAGCGGCTCTTCCTCGCTGGCGTCCCGCAGCTCCTTGATATCGGGATGGCGATAGAGCGCGT
>JANOJW010000794.1:0-9273 GCA_031418955.1 Hyphomicrobiales bacterium
CAGTTCGTGCTCAACTACGAGGAGGGCGGGGAGAACAACATCCTGCACGGCGATGCCGCCTCGGAGGCGTTCCTGTCCGAGATCGTCGGGGCGCAGCCGTGGCCGGGCAGGCGCCACATGAACATGGAGTCGATCTACGAGTACGGGGCGCGCGCAGGGTTCTGGCGGCTTTGGCGGCTGTTCACGTCGCGGCGTATCCCAGTGACCGTCTACGGTGTGGCGCACGCCATGATGCGCTCGCCCGAACACGTCGCTGCCATGCGCGAGGCGGATTGGGAGATTGCGACACACGGCCTCAAATGGATCGAGTACAAGGATTTCAGCGAGTCCGACGAGCGCCACCACATCCACGAGGCCGTCCGCATTCACACCGAGGTAACGGGCAGCCGGCCGCTGGGCTTCTACCAGGGCCGCTGCTCGGGGAACACGCTGCGCCTCACCATGGAGGAGGGCGGCTTCCTCTATTCCTCCGACTCTTATGCCGACGATCTGCCCTATTGGATCAAGGGCCCCAAGGCACCGTTCCTGATCATCCCCTATACGCTCGATGCCAACGACATGCGCTTTGCAACGGCCCAGGGCTTCAACTCGGGCGATCAGTTCTATGCCTATCTGAAGGACACCTTCGACATGCTCTACGAGGAGGGCCTGGCCGGCGCGCCGAAGATGATGTCGATTGGCCTGCATTGCCGGCTCGCGGGGCGACCGGGCCGGGCCGCAGCGCTGGCCCGTTTTCTCGACTATGTGCAGGCGAGGGACCGGGTTTGGCTCTGCCGCCGGATCGACATCGCGCAGCATTGGCGCAGGCAGCACCCGGCAATCATCTGAGCGCCGCTGGCGCGCGCCCTTGAACCTCAACCAGCGATGCGCCTTTCGGGTCGTTTCAACCCGAGGTTCTCGCGCAGCGTGCGGCCTTCGTACTCGCGCCGAAAGAGTCCGCGGCGCTGCAATTCGGGCACCACCAGTCGAGTGAACCGCTCCATGCCGGTCGGGACCACGGGGGCGGCGATCATGAAGCCGTCGCAGCCCTTGTCGCGGTACCAGGCCTCCATCACGTCGGCGACCTGGATGGGATCCCCTTTGAACATGTTGCCGGCCATCTGCGGCAGGATCCGTCGGTACGTCTGGCGCACGCTGAGGCGCTGCTCCTTGGCGACCTCGACGATGGCGCGGCCGATGCCGGTCGGGCCGACGTGCTCTTGCGCGAACTCGGGCATCGGCGCATCGAGCGCATAGCCCTTCATGTTGCGCCCGATCATCTTGGACAGATAGTCGACGCCGACGGCCGGCGGCACCAGATCATCCAGCTCAGCTGCAAGTTTGTTCGCCTGCTGCTCGGTCTCGCCGACGAAGATGGTGACGCCGGCGAGGATCTTGAGATCGTCGGGCTCGCGCCCGTACTTTGCGAGACGGCCCTTGTAGTCGGCATAGAGCTTTTGCGCGGCCGGCAGCGTCGCCTCGATGGCAAAGATGCAGTCGGAATGGCGTGCCGCAAGCTCGCGACCGGCCTCAGACTGCCCGGCGGAGAACACCACCGGATGCCCCTGCGGCGGACGCGGCGCATTGAGCGGCCCCGAGACTTGGAAGTGTTTACCCTTGTGGCCGAGAAGCTGGACCTTTGCCGGATCGAGAAAGCGCCCGGTCGCCTTGTCTTGGCGGAACGCATCATCGTCCCAGGAATCCCACAAGCCCTTCACGACGTCGGCGAACTCGTTGGCGCGCTCGTAGCGCTCGTCGCGCGCCACGTGCTCGCTGTGGGAGAAATTCAGCGCATCGCCCGGATTCGACGTGGTCACAAGGTTCCAACCCGCGCGGCCGCCGCTGATGTGATCGAGCGAGGCGAAGCGCCGGGCGACGTGGAACGGCTCGTCGTAAGTCGTGGTGGTCGTCGCGACGAGGCCGATGTGTTGCGTCACCATTGCCAGCGCCGAGAGCAGCGTGACCGGCTCGAACACGCCTGGCCGGTCGGAGGGCGAGGTGGCGGCGAACAGGTCGGGCTTGTCTAGATTCCGCACGCCGTTGCCGTCGGCGAGAAACAGCAGGTCCATCTTTCCGGCTTCGGCAATCTGGGCGAGCCGCACGGCATTGGCGATGTTGGCTGCGGGCTTGTCCCAGGCGTCCGCGTGGCGCCATTCGCCGACGTGGCTGCCCTGGGCATTGGCGTTGGCGGCAAGGATCATCGGCATGTTCGGAGCTTCCGGCAGCAGTCGGGATCCAGCTCTCGAGACTGCGGCCCCCGGGCGAACCTGTCCAGCGTGGATACGATGCGCAGGCGGGCGAGGCCGGTTTGGCTCTGGCGGCCACACAAACAAAACGGCCGCGGATCAATCCGCGGCCGCTGCCAATTGTCGATGCTTGGCGTGGGGTGGAGCGCTCAGCCCATCGCCTTCTTGATGGCGTCGCCGAGGTCCGTCTTCTCCCAGGAGAAGCCGCCGTCCGCCTCGGGCGCGCGGCCGAAGTGGCCGTAGGCGGCGGTGCGCTTGTAGACCGGCTTGTTCAGCTCGAGCTTGCGACGGATGTTGGTCGGGCGCATCGGGAACAGCTCACCCAGCACCGTCTCCAGCTTCGCATCGCCGTCGGCGCCGTGCCGGCCGGTGCCCTGCGTGTCGACGAGCAACGACATCGGCTCGGGGCGCCCGATCGCGTAGGCGACCTGGATCATGCAGCGCTCGGCCAATCCCGCCGCGACCACGTTCTTCGCCAGATAGCGTGCCGCATACGCCGCCGAGCGGTCGACCTTAGTCGGGTCCTTGCCCGAGAAGGCGCCGCCGCCGTGGGGCGCATAGCCACCGTAGGTGTCGACGATGATCTTGCGGCCGGTCAGGCCACAGTCGCCATCGGGACCCCCGACCACGAAGTTGCCGGTCGGATTGACGAGGAAGTCGGCGCCCGACTTCGGCATCCAGCCCTTCGGCAGCGCCGACGTCACGGCGTCGCCGATCATCTCCTTGACCATCTCGGGGGTGTAGTCGCGGCCCTTGCCGTTGGCCTTCTGGTGCTGGGTCGACACGACGACTTTCGTCGCGCCGACGGCCTTGCCGTTCTCGTACTGGATGGTCACCTGGCTCTTGGCGTCGGGCAGCAGATCGCCGAGCTTGCCGGAGCGGCGCTGATCCGAAAGCACCTTCAGGACCTTGTGCGAGAAGAAGATCGGCGCGGGCATGAACGTGCCCTTCTCGTAGGCCTCGCTGTCGGTGCAGGCGAACCCGAACATCATGCCCTGGTCGCCCGCGCCCTCCTCGCCCTGCTTCTCGTCAACGCCCATGGCGATGTCGGGCGACTGGCCGTGCAGCAGCACCTCGATATCGGCGCCGTGGAACGAAAAACCGACCTGATCGTAGCCGATGTCCTTGATGACGCCGCGGGCGATCGAGGAGATCAGCTCGCGGTTGATGCGCGCTTCCTTGTGGCCGCCGAACTGATGGCTGTCGAACAGCCTGAACAGCGGCGCCTGGCCGCGGCCCTCGCCAGCGATCACGACCTTGTCCGTGGTCACCAGCGTCTCGCAGCCCAGACGCGTGTTGACCGCGCTCTTGTCGGCGATGCCGAGCTTGATGTCGTTGCGCAGGAACTCGTCCAGGATCGCGTCGGATATCTGATCGGCGACCTTGTCCGGGTGGCCCTCGGAGACAGACTCACTCGTGAACAGGTACGACTTGCGCGCCACGGAAAACTCCCATGAGAGACTTGAGGCCGGATCGGATTGTGCCGCTTTTTGCAGCCTTTCAGGCGGGGGTCAAGCGACGCTCGTTGCGACGCTTTGGGCGGCTGATGGCACGGTCAGGCCTTGCCCGAGTTGCTGACGTCCTCTCCCAGCGCACGAACCAGGTCGACGACCGCGCGGCGAGACTTCGGGTCTGTGATGCGGGCGAACGCGCGATTGAGCTCCAGCCCTTCCCGCGTGTTCAGGAACTCGAACATGAACGTGTCGGCTGGCCGTTCCGCCATGCCCGGTGTTGCTGCATCGGCCTGTGCAATGCCGGGCGCCCCCTCGTAGAAGTAGGCGATCGGCACGCCGAGCACCCGGGCGAGGTCGAACAGCCGGCTTGCGCCGATGCGATTGACGCCCTTCTCGTATTTTTGCACCTGCTGGAAGGTCAGTCCGAGCTGCTCGCCGAGCTTTTCCTGGCTGACGCCCAGCAACATGCGCTGCAGGCGGACCCGGCCGCCGACGTGGACATCCACGGGATTGGCGCGCCGGGAGCCTTTTTCGGGTCCCACGTCTGCGGAGCCGTCATCATCACGCGCCATGAGCCTACACCTTCATCGCGATATGCTTCAAAGCGGCGCAATTCCTAGGTGCGGTGTCAAACGTCGTCAACCGCCGGTGAGCATGACCTAGGTTCTTCTGCGTCGCATATGACAGAATTACACTAGTTGAGCGGGAACTTCACAACTATAACGAATTATATTTACAGTTATACTACTTCAGATAGCGAAAATCGGGGATGCGCCCCGTTCAGGACTTGCCCCCCTTCATAGCTCGCCCCCCTTCATGGCTCGCCGGAGTGCGGCCGCCCCGGCGAGCCACAGCAGCAAAAACAGCGTGTCGCCGAGGCGCCCGTACAGGGGCGGCGACAGCGGTGGCGGCAGCACCGCGTCCAACGTGCCCTTCACGTCAAGCCCAAGGCGGCCAACCATCCGTCCCCGGCCGTCGATCAGTGCCGAAATGCCATTGTTGGCAGCCCGCACCAGTGGCAGGCCCTCCTCGACGGCTCGCACGCGCGCCTGATGCAGGTGCTGGCGGGGGCCCGTCGTATTGCCGAACCAGCCGTCGTTGGTGACGTTGACGAGCGCCGCCGGCCGCTCCGCCCCCTGAACGATGGCTCGCGGAAAAATCGCCTCGTAGCACACGAGCGGCCCGAGCGGCGGCAGGCCCTCGAGGCGCAGCAACGGGCGTGGGCGCGGGCCCGGCTCGAACCCGCCACGCAGGCGCGACAGCTGCTGGAGGCCGATCGCCTCGAGCACGGGTTGCAGGGGCAGATACTCGCCGAACGGGACCAGATGGGTCTTGTCGTAGGCGATGACGGTCCGGCCGCCCGAGGGGAACGCCAGCAGGCTGTTGTAGACCCGATTGCGGTTGTCCAGCGTCATGGGGCCAAGTCGCAGCGCACCCGAGAGCAGATAGGCCCCGTCGGGCAGCATCGAGCGGATGGCGTCGAGCGCGTCGGGCCTCGCCAGCGGCAGGAACGGCATCGCCGCCTCCGGCCACACGATCATGTGCACACCACGTGCGCCGTCGATGACGCCGTCGGGGGAGCGCAGCGACAGGTCGATATGCTCGCGGAAAATGCGCCCCTGGTTGTCGGGCTGCCACTTCTCGCGCTGGGGCACGCTCGGCTGCACGATGCGCACCCGCACTTCGGGTTGCGCCGGTGGATCAGCGACGGCCAGCCGCAGCGTCCCCCACAGGAACGCCGTCGCGATTGGCAACAGGAAAGTGAGCGCGGGAAGCCGCAAGCGGCTCCACAGCGGCAGCGCGCGGTCTTCGGGCGCGCGATCGGCCTCCACCACCAGCGGCGTCGCCAGCAGGATGACCGCGATCAGCGTCAGCCCGTAGATGCCGAACAGGGCCGCCGACTGCATCAGCGGCAACGGCCACGTCAGCGCGTAGCCGAGCACGTTCCATGGGAATCCGGTCAGGACGTGCCCGCGCAGCCATTCGGCGGCCGACAGGCCCAGCGCCAAGGATAGCACCCGGCCGGGTCCCGCCGGCCAGAAACGTACGGCGATGGCTGCAGCGGCCGCCCAGAACAGCGCAAGGCCCGCCGGCATCAGCGTCACCGCGAACGGCAGCAGCACCGCGAAAACTTCGGCCTCGACGAGGAAGGCTTCGCCGATCCAGAACAGGCCCGCGAAAAAGTATCCAAAGCCAAACCACCATCCAGCGCCCGCCGCGCGCGCTGCCGGATGCGCCAACATCGCCAGCCAGCGTCGCGGCGCGCTGGTCAAGGCTGCCGTCGATCGCTTCCCATCGATCAGCCACACCAGTACGGGGAGCGTGACCAGCAGCGCCGGCCACACATGAAACGGCGCCATCGCCAGCACGGACAGCGCGCCAGCGAGCGCCGCGGCGCCGCGCCGACGCCAGCCCACGAGCCCGCGCACGCGCGCAGCGAAGCGCGCAATCGGTGTCGGGAAGTCGACGACAGGGGGCTGAGCGGTCGTGGTCATCGGGCCTGCTTGTCGGGCGCACAGAACAATGCGTCAAGGCGATTGCGGCGGCGTCCAAGGCACGAGGCATCTTGCTCGATTGCGACAGCGGGCAGTCCGTCCTATGAGCGCAACGCACCACAACTGGGATCTCCCGTGTCCGATCGCCGGCCGACTATTCTGCAGTTGATCCCGCGCCTCGACACGGGCGGGGCCGAGCTGTCCACGATCGAGATCGTCGAGGCAATCGTGCGATCCGGTGGGCGGGCCCTCGTTGCGACCGAGGGCGGCCGGCTGGCCGACCGCATCACGGAGAGCGGCGGCGAGATCGTGCCGTTCCGTGCCGCCAGCAAGAACCCGCTGCGCATCATCGCCAACGCGGGCCGCCTGCAGCAACTCATTGCCGCCGAGGGGATCGATCTGCTCCACGCGAGGAGCCGTGCGCCAGCCTGGAGCGCGCTGATGGCAGCCCGGCGCTCGAAGATCCCGTTCGTCACGACGTATCATGGCGCTTATGGCGAGTCGGGCCGGCTGAAGCGGCTCTACAACAGCGTCATGGTCCGCGCCGACAAGGTGATCGCCAACTCGAACTATACGGCCGGCCTGATCCGCTCGCGCTACGGCACGCCGGAAGATCGCCTCACGGTGATCCACCGCGGCGTCGACCTTGCTGCGTTCGATCCTGCGGCCGTATCCGCCGCGCGCATTGCCGTGCTGCGCCGCGCCTGGGGCATCGCCGATGGCCGGCTGATCGTGTTGCAGGCTGCGCGACTGACGGACTGGAAGGGCCAACGGGTCACGGTGGCGGCAGCGGCGCGACTGAAGCAGGAGGGCCGCCTCGGCGCGGCCGCCATCGTGCTCGCTGGCGATGCTCAGGGCCGCGACGGCTATACGGACGCCTTGCGCAGAGACATCAGGGCGGCCGGCCTCGATGGCGTCGTTGTCATGCCCGGCCACGTCGCGGACATGGCGGCTGCATTTGCCGCAGCCCATGTCACCGTGATCGCTTCGACCAAAGAGGAGGCGTTCGGGCGGACTGCAACCGAGGCGCAGGCCATGGGTTGTCCGGTGATTGCCACCGACCTCGGTGCGCCGCGCGAGACCGTTGTCACGGCAACCGACCGGGCGACCGGGTGGCTGGTGCCGCCGGGCGATCCGCAACCGCTCGCCGAGCGGATCGGTACGGCCCTCACGCTCGACGCCTCGCGCCGCGCCGTCATGGGCGCCCACGCCCGCGCCAATGTGGCGGCCCGCTTCACGGTCACCGCCATGCAGCGCGCTACCCTCGCCGTCTACGACCAGCTGCTCGGGACGAAGCAGTGTGAGCGTTTCCCTGCAGCCACAGATTAACAACCCCGCGGGGATGCATAGGCACCGGGCTTGACTTGTGGTCGCGACGCGACAATTGTTTCGAGGATGTGCGTCGAGTTGCCGCGATGCGGAGTTCAACCGCACCGCCCGGATCGGTGTCAGCGGTCCGGATTCACTGCCAAACCGGGGCTTACCGCCTCATGTCAACCAATGATGGAGATAGAACATCCGACGTCCCATGCGCGCCGCGCCCGAGCGCGAGCAAACCGGCCCGAGAATCAACGAACAGATCCGGGTCCGTGAAGTCCGACTGATTGACGAGACCGGACAGAATGTCGGCGTTGTGCCGAAGCTGGAGGCCGCGAGCCGTGCCCTCGAGGCCGGGCTCGACCTGGTGGAGATCTCGCCCGACGCGCAGCCGCCGGTTTGCAAGATCATGGACTTCGGCAAGTTCAAGTACCAGGAGCAGAAGAAGGCCGCCGAGGCGCGCAAGCGCCAGAAGGTCGTCGAGGTCAAAGAGATCAAGATGCGTCCGGGCATCGACGATCACGACTACGACACCAAGATGAAGGCGATGCGCCGCTTCTTCGAGGAAGGCGACAAGGTCAAGATCACGCTGCGGTTTCGCGGCCGCGAGATGGCGCATTCCCATCTTGGCATGCAGGTGCTCCAGCGCGTCAAGGCCGACTGCGAGACCTTCGCCAAGGTCGAGTACGAGCCGAGGTTCGAAGGCCGCCAGATGATCATGATCCTGGCGCCCAAGTGAGCCGCAATGCCCCCATCGCGCCACGTTGACGGCGCGGCGGACGACAACTATAAGCCACGTTTCAACAAGCGCCGGGCGGTCTTTATGGCCGAGGCCCGGTGCCCTATCTGGTGGCACCAACGACATGCTGCGGACGAACGCGGCGGTCGCTTGGTGCCGCGACATTTTCTACGGTGCCCATCGAGCGGCACTGTGCGTGAGGAGCGACCGACGTGAAACGCACCTATCAGCCGAGCCGTCTCGTGCGCAAGCGCCGCCACGGCTTCCGCAAGCGGATGTCGACCGTCGGCGGCGTGCGCGTGATCGCGCGCCGGCGCGCCAAAGGCCGCAAGCGTCTCTCGGCCTGATACGAGAGCCCCGCTCCGGTCCGGTCACGCAGGACGGGACCCACTGGAGTGACGTCATGCAGATCGCGACGCTGAAACGATCGCCCGAGTTCCAGCGTCTGCGTGGCGGCTTGCGCTGGTCGGGTCCGGGCTTCCTGATCGAGGGCAAGGTCCGCGGTCCAGGCGCCAGAGTACCGCCCGGCGGTCCCACTCAGCCGCGCTTCGGCTTCACGGTGACCAAGAAGCTCGGCGGCGCCGTGGCGCGCAACCGCATCCGTCGCCGGCTCAAGGAAGCACTCCGCACGATGCCGCCGGAGTTCACGCTGCCGGGCTTCGACTACGTGATCATCGCCCGCCCCCCTGCGTTCGACCGCGACTTCGCCGCGCTCACCGGCGATTTTCGTCACGCCCTCCAGCACTTGCAGCGCGCGTCGGAGCGCGCCGCCGCTTCGTCGCCGAATGCAGCATCCTCTCCCACGGCACGGGACCATGCGTCACAGGGTCCTGCGGCACGCGGCGAGGTGACAAAATCCGCGCCGAAACGTCAAAGAAGTTCCGATTAAGTCGAGCCACGCACCGCCCAAGCCGGGCCTGACCACCACCGATCTAGCCGAGCCCGCGAAGGCAGGAGCCCAAGGACACCATGCAGCCCCAGCAGCCGCAGGACCCGAACCAGAAGAACCTCCTACTCGCCATCGTGCTGTCGGTGATGGTGCT
>JANOJW010000795.1:0-5098 GCA_031418955.1 Hyphomicrobiales bacterium
TTGTCGCCAGCCCACATGGCGGCGGCGGCTTTGCGTGCGATCTCATCGGCGTGCATCGCTGGGTTAGCCCTTCACACCGGTAAACCTGGGAGCGCGCTTGGCGAGGAACGCACCGACGCCCTCGACATAGTCCGGCGACTGCGAGGCCAGGCGCTGCATGTCCCGCTCGAGGCGCAATTGCGCCGACAGGTCGTTGTCGCTCGAGAAGAGCAGCGCAGCTTTCGTGAGGCCGAGCCCGTAGGTCGCGGCATTGGCAAGCTTCGCGGCCGTGGCATCGATCTCGGCGTCGAACGTGTCGTCGTCGACGGCCTTCCAGATCAGGCCCCACGCCTCAGCCTGCTCGGCCTTGATGGGCTCGGCGAGCAGCGCCATGCCGCGTGCCCGCACCTCACCCGCCAGCCGCGGCAGAAAGTAAGTGCCGCCGCAATCGGGGACGAGGCCTATCTTCGCGAAGGCTTGCAGGAAGCTCGCCGATCTCTTGGCGATTGTGATGTCGCAAGCGAAGGCGAGGCTCGCGCCCCCGCCCGCCGCAATGCCGTTGACGGCGCCGATGATCGGCTTGGGGTGGCGACGCATGCGCTCGATCATGCCGTTGTAGCGCTCGACCACGGGGCCAACGTCGGGCTGGGGGCCGCTTGCGGCATAGACCTCGCCGGTGAGGTCCTGGCCGGCACAGAAGGCGCGGCCCTGGCCGGTCAGCACAATGACGCGGCAGGTATCCTCGGTCGCCGCATCGGTGAGCGCCGCCATCATCGCGTCGTAGAGATCCTTGTTGAGCGAGTTCAGCCGGTCCGGCCGGTTGAGCGTCAGCCGCGTGATCCCATTTGCCTTCGCCACCAGCACTGTGTCGTTCGCCACGGGTTCTGCTCCGGTGATGCTTCGTCCGGGGAGCATCTTGCGTCGAGGACTGCCCGCGCTCAACCCCCGACTGACACCCCCGACTGACCGGCGATCAGGTCGTCGAGAGCTCCATCGCCGCTGTCAGGAGCTCGGGCGGGGCCGGCAGTGACATCGAGACGCTCCGGAGGTTCCATGGGCAGAAGATTGGGTCACCAATTTGGGCGCTTGACGCCAGCACGACGCGCACGTCCTTTTGTACGGACAGCGCCGGGGACACCGGCGTGCCGGGAACTCGGGGATCGCGTGGTTGCGGAGACGACAGGCCGGATGCGGGTCGGCATCTGAAGGCGCAAAAAGAGAGCCCGCTTACGGACGCCGAGATGCAGGCGCGGGCTGCGGCCGCGGCGGGGATCTCTTCGGCGTTCGGGGACATCTTCGCGTTGCTGAAGGGCTCGGCGCCATTCAAGCACTACGCCGTGAGTGATTCTGTGGGCGAGCGTGTCGGAAAAGGTCGACCAGCAGCTCACAGCCACGATTGACCTGCCGTTGCGGCTCAAACCCCACGAGTGGAGGAGTGGCACCATCCGTATGCGTTGAGAAATTGGAGCGGGCGAAGGGATTTGAACCCTCGACCCTCACGTTGGCAACGTGATGCTCTACCCCTGAGCTACACCCGCGTCCATGTCGCAGCCGTTACCGTGGCTTAGCCGACAACCCGGTATATGACGCAAAGGTTGAGCAATTGCAAGCTTGCCGGGCTTGGCGTGCTGAACACGGGAAAGTGTCTCGTTTTCCGGGCTCCGGGCGGCCTCACAGAAGGCGGCGGACCTCCGCCTTGAGGCGGGGGAGGACGTCGGTCTCGAACCAGGGATTGGCGCTGATCCAGGCGTTGTTGCGCCAGGAGGGATGCGGCAACGGAAAGTGTTTCTGGGGCCCATCGCGCGCCAGGATGGCGTCGAAGTCTGCGACGACGGCGGAGGCCAAGCGGCGCGGGCGCTCGGCCAGATGCCAGTGATGGGCGTAGGCGCCGACCAGCAGGATCAGCTCGAGTTGCGGCATGGCTGACATCAGCCGGGTCCGCCAGTGTGCCGCGCACTCACGCCGGGGCGGACGGTCGCCGCCCTTGGCATCGAGACCCGGGAAGCAGAAGCCCATCGGCAGGATGGCGATGCGCGTGTCGTCATAAAACTCGGCGTCGGCCACGCCCATCCAGTCGCGCAAGCGTACGCCCGACGGGTCGGTGAACGGCACGCCCGAGGCATGCACGCGGGTACCCGGCGCCTGGCCGGCGACGGCGATGCGGGCGGTGATGCTGGCCCGCAGCACGGGACGCGGCTCGTGCGGCAGTGGTGCCCCTCGCGGAGCATCGACGCAGATACGGCACGCGCGGATGTCTCGTAACAGGGCTGTGAGCGCTGTCTCGGTACCCAAGTGCGGAATTAAGCGACAGCGCGGGCGTGCGCGATCTCTCGCTCGCCGGCGGTGCGAAGATCGGCGGCGTCTATGGTCACCACCGCGATCGTGTCACCGGCTAACGTTGTGAACTCGACCTCGAAGGCCTTGCCGCCGTCGTGGATGAGCACAACCGTACCGGTGTCGCCAGCCACGAGATGCTCCTCCAACAGGTCGCGCGTCAGTACCACGATGTCGTGCTCCTGGATCATGGGCGTCGAACCCTTCTCGGGATGAGTGTCACCAGACGAGGAAAGTCCTCGCTGGCACGGATGTACCATACCACCCGCACGACCGGCGCGCGACCGTCGGGCGTGAGCAGCGGGCCGTCGACCTCGAAGCGGGCGCCGTGACTGGACTGTCGTGAACTGGCGACATCGTTCGCCGTGGCGTGTGCGATGAGCGCGTCGTGGAGCACCGTGTGGTCCGCTTGGGAGAATCCGAAGGCCGCGAGGAATTGCGCCTTGGCCGCGCCCCGCGGATGCACGGGATTGAGTAAATAGTCCACCAACTTGGCATCCTCGATCACCGCTGCGTCGATATTGGGAAGCTTGGTCACGGTCCGGCTCAGATCGTGATGGTGAAGCCATCGTCCGCCAGGATTGCGCCGGCGGCGGCTGCCACATTGCGTCGGGCCAGCATGTCGGCGTGCATGTGGGTGAGCATCAGCCGCTTCGGCGCGATGCGGGGGAGGTTCTGCTCGATGGTTTTCCAGTCGAGGTGATAGGGCGTTGGCCCCTCGAAGGCGAAGCATTCCATGATGTAGAGGTCGGCGTGTCGGCCGGCCGGCACCAGATCTTCGACCCACTCGGTGTCGCCGGTGTAGGCGATGACCTTGTCGTGCGCCGCGATGCGTAGAGCCGCGGACATGGCACCGGAGGGATGCTTGCCCTCGTAGGGCGTGACGGTCAAATCGCGCACGGCGGTCGGCTGCTCCTTTCGGTACTCGATGAAGCGCATCTCGAAGCGTGGCTTGATCTTCGTGGAGCCGGGAAACAGCGCTTCGGCCGCGGCCGTGAAGCGTGCCTGGATTGTTTCGGGGCCGACGACGGTCAGCGGTGCGGTGCGCTTGGTGATGTGCTGACCATGCAGCATCCACCAGACGAGGCCGCCGAAGTGGTCGCCGTGCAGATGGGAGACGAACACCGTCTCGACGGCGTTGGGATCGAGGCCTGCGCGGCTCATGCCTATCAGCGCGGTGACGCCGCAGTCGATGAGGAAGGTGTGGCCGGCTGCTGCGACATGAAAGCATGTCTGCAGCCGGCCGCCCGAGCCGAAAGCGTCGCCGCTGCCGAGAACCGTGAGTTTCATGTGCGACTCCTGACGGAGGCGCCGGCAGTCGGCAATCGGCAATCGGCAGTCGGAAGGAACAGAGGCGACGCCCTACCCTCAATTTTGGTCGTTTGCACTTGCTTCGACATCATTGGATAGCGACCGTTGCCGATTGCCGATTGCCGACCTTTTTATGCCTTGGCGCTGGGCCGGGCGGAGACCTCGGCGTACCAGCGATCGACGTTGGCGAGCACCGGGCGCTGGATCCGGGCCGGTTTCATGAAGTCGACGGCGACGAGGGCGGTGATGTCGGCAACCGAGTAGTCGTTGCCCGCGACATAGCGCGTCGAGCCGAGCTGGTCGTCGAGGATGGAGAGAACCTCCAGCGCCTTCGGCTTATTGGCCTCGCCCCAGTCCTTGACCTGCGGCACCTCGAGCGTCGCCATGGCCGGGTGGGTGTGGCGGAACGCCTGGGCGACGTGGAAGAGCAGGCCGAGTTCCATGCGCCGGTTCCACATCTCGACCATCGCCTTGCCCATGGCACCGCGGCCGAACAGGGCCGGCTCCGGTTTGGTCTCCTCGAAGTAGCGGCAGATGGCCATGGTCTCGGCGATCGCTGTGCCGTCGTCGAGCAGCAGCACCGGCACGCGCTGGAATTTGTTCTTTGCGGTGAAGTCGGTCGACTTCAGCGCGCCCTGCATCAAGTCCAGTTCCTCGTAGGGCACGACGATCCCCTTCTCGGCGAGGAAGATGCGCACGCGGCGCGGATTGGGGGCCTGTCGGGTCTCGAGGATTTTCATGGGCGCTATGCTCCGGGGGTGAGTGCCCACTTGGTATCGGAGGTGTGCTGGCGCGGCAACCGGGGGGCCGTGGGATCGCAATCAACAGGTCGTGCGCAAACAAAAAGGCCGGCTGCTGAGGCCGGCCCTTCTGGCGATTGCGGGCGGGGAGAGAGCCGCCCGGGAATTTCGGTGTTGCCTCCAGGTTTTACTCTGAGTGGCCCGGTCCTTTTGGCATGGCCCCGGGGGGCTGGGGGGCTGAGATTTCCAGAGCCTCGCTTGGGGACCGGGCCTAGAGGCAACGTGATGGTTATCGCTGCCCATTGCGGCGGGCCAAAGACCGCATTTGGGCATTTCGAGGACGCCTGACGATTTAACCTGGTCACACGCGGCCGGCGGCGGTCAGGCCGCCGTCGACCAGGATTTCGGTCGCCGTGATGTAGCGGGCCTCGTCGGAAACGAGGAACAGGACCGCGTGCGCAATATCCCACGCGTCTCCCATCTTGCCGGTCGGGCATTGCGCATTGCGCTTGTCGATGAGGCCCTGCAGATCATTGGCGGCGATGGTCTTGGCGAGGCGATGCTCGACCAGCGCCGTGTGCATCAGGCCGGGGATCACCGTGTTGCAGCGGATGCCCTGCTTGGCATAGGAGATCGCGGTCGAGCGCGAGAAGGCGAGGATGCCGAGCTTGGTGGTCGAGTAGGCGATGTGGGCGCGGTCCGACGTCATGCGCAGGCCGGCCACCGAAGCGAGG
>JANOJW010000796.1:0-5695 GCA_031418955.1 Hyphomicrobiales bacterium
GTCCTCGGGACAGGCCCGAGGATGACAAACGCGAGGTTCGTCGTGACGACAGCCGTTGGCCCATGACGTTTGCCCTTGACAGTCGGTCTTCTGACAACTGCGCCGGCCGACTGCTGGGACCCCGGCGCAACCCTGCTTCGAGCGCGTCGCCATGCCTGAGCCCTCAAACTTGCGCCCAGTCGGCGACCTTGCCGAGGAACGCCATGCACCCGTCGAGTTCGTCTGAGACCAGGAACTCGTCGGGCTGGTGGGCCTGATCGATACTGCCCGGGCCGATCACGATCGTCGAGCAGCCGGCCGCCTGGAAGTGGCTGGCCTCGGTGCCGTAAGACACAGCGAAGGTTTCGTTCTGGCCGGCGAGCTTCAGGGCGAACGTGCGCGCCTCCGAGCCTTCGCCGGAATCGAAGGGGGGGAGGATGCCCAGGGTCTCCGTCGCGATGTTGCAGTCGGGATGCACGGCCCGCATCGCTGGCAGCAGCTCGCGCTCCGCGTACGCCTGCAGCTCGCGCGCCATGCCGAGCGCGTCGGTGCCGGGCATCGCGCGCACACCCCAGGTGAAACCGCACTTCGGCGGGATGATGTTGTGCGCAATGCCGCCCTCGATGCCGCTGACCGTCATCGAGGCGTAGGGCGGATCAAAGCGCGGGTTGAGGAGGCGCTCCCTCTCGCGCGCCTCGATGCGGCCAAGCTCCGCGATCAGCGCCGCAGCGATGCGGATGGAGCCGACGCCGAGCTGGGGCTTGGAGGAATGCGCGTCCTTGCCGATGACCTCGGTGTGGAAACGATAGCCGCCCTTGTGCGCGTCGACGACGGTCATGTTGGTCGGCTCGCCGACGATCACGATGCGCGGCTTTGGCAGCGTCTGGCCCATCTCGTCGATCATCGGCTTGACGCCGGTGCAGCCGACCTCCTCGTCGTAGGAGAACGCGAAATGGATCGGCGCGCGAAGCTTGCGCTGCACGAGGTCTGGCGCCATCGCGAGCGTACAGGCGATGAAGCCTTTCATGTCGCAGGTGCCGCGACCGTACAGCCGCCCGTCCTTCTCGACCATCGTGTAGGGGTCGGTGGTCCACGGCTGACTCGTCGTCGGCACCACGTCCATGTGGCCAGAGAGCGCCACGCCGCCGTCGCCGGCCGGCCCGATGGTCGCAAACATGTTTGTATGGATGCCATTCTCGGCGCGAAGGTAGCGGCACTCGACGCCGTGGCTCGCGAGATAGGCCGCGATCCAGTCGGCCATCGGCAGATTGGTCTTGGAGCTCGTCGTGTCGAAGGCGACGAGGCGCGCGAGGATCTCCTTCGGCGACATCCGGATCGGCTCGCGGGCGGGCATGCGGGGTCCTGTCGCGTGAGGAGACTTCGAGTCAGTTGATGCTGCGCACGTCGGGACTGTCGAGCGAGAAGGCGGGGATCGCCACGTCGAAGCGTGTGCCGTCATCGAGTTGCATCTGGGAGCTGCCGGTCATGAAGCCGGACGGCGTCGAGAGTGGGCAACCCGACGTGTAGGTGAACGACTGGCCCGGCGGGATCGCCGGCGTCTGGCCGACGACGCCCGGCCCACGCACGGTTTCTTGCCGGCCGTTGGCGTCGGTGATCAACCAGTAGCGCGTCTGCAGCTGCACCGTCACCGCGCTCTCGTTGGTGATCTCCACCGTATAGGCCCAGAAATGGTACCCCTCGTCGGGCGACGATTGGTCCTCGATGTAGGCCGGCGTGACGCGCACGCGGATGTCTCGGGTGACGGCTTCGTACATGACCCCTCTGGGGTTCCAAGGTTCCGCCTCCCTGCACATGAACGGGGAGAAGGGGGCAGTCCTCACATACTAAGCGCGCCAATCGCGTGGTCAATATCGGCGATCAGGTCGTCGACAGCCTCGAGCCCGACCGAAAGGCGCACCATGCCGTCTGTAATGCCGAGTTCGGCGCGCACCTCGGGCTTCAGCCGCTGGTGCGTGGTGGTCGCTGGATGGGTGATCAGGCTCTTGGCATCGCCCAGATTGTTCGACAGGCGGATGATCGACAGCGCGTTGAGGAAGCGGAAGGCCGCGGCCTTCCCGCCCGCGAACTCGAAGGCGACGAGCGTGCTGCCCGCCTTCATCTGGCGCCGCGCCAGCTCGGCCTGTGGATGATCGGCGCGCCCGGGATAGAGCACGCGGGCGACGCCGCGGTTCTTCTGGCCGGCCAAATGGTCGGCGATACGGGCCGCGGCCGCTGTCTGGGCATTGACGCGCAGTTCCAGCGTCTCGAGGCCCTTCAGCATCACCCAGGCGTTGAACGGGCTCATGGCGCCGCCGGTGTGCTTGTAGAAGGGATGCAGGTGGTCGTTCACATACTTGTTGGTGCCGAGCACGATGCCGCCCAGCACCCGGCCCTGGCCGTCGATGTGCTTGGTCGCAGAGTAAACGACCACGTCGGCGCCGAGCTGCAGCGGCTGCTGGTAGATTGGCGTCGCGAATACGTTGTCGACGACGACGAGCGCGCCCGCATCGTGTGCGATGTCGGCCACGCCCCTGATGTCGACGAGGTCGAGGCAGGGGTTCGAGGGCGTCTCGAAGAACACCGCGCGGGTGTTCGGGCGCATCGCTTTCTTCCACGCTTGCAGGTCGCGGCCGTCGACCAGCGTCGATTGCACGCCGAACTTCGGCAGCAGATCCTGCACGACGTAGAGGCAGGAACCGAACAGCGCTTTCGCCGCCACCACGTGATCGCCGGACTTGAGAAAGCACATCAGCGACGCCGACACGGCCGCCATGCCGGACGCGGTCGCGCGCGCGGCTTCCGCCCCCTCGAGCAGCTTCATGCGATCCTCGAACATCGCGACGGTGGGGTTGGCGTAGCGCGAGTAGATGAATCCGCCGGATTCGGTCTTGAAGCGCTCCTCGGCCTGCTCGGGGCTGTCGTAGACATAGCCCTGCGTCAGGAACAGCGCCTCGGAGGTTTCGGCGAACTGCGAGCGGACGGTGCCGCCGTGCACGAGGCGGGTCGCCGGCGACCAGGTGGCGGGATCGGCGAGCGGTTTCTTCGACGTCATGGCGCGCGCACTCCTCGAGTTCCGGCTTCGCCGGACACAGAAAAACCCGGCCGGTGGGCTCGCTCGGAGTTCCGAGCGCGCGTCCCACGTCAACCGGGTCGGTGCGCACGGCCTTTTTTAGCGAGTTGTTTTACGTGGCTGCAAGCCGGCCGGCCAAATCACCACGACGATCGGCAATCGTTTAGCGCAACAGCGTAGCGCACGTCAACGCGACAGTTGCGGCTTTACTTGCCGCGGCTGCAACGGACGGGCGTCGAGGCCGAGCTCTGTGGACGCCGCTACCATCGCGTGCCACAGGCTCAGCGCCGTGCTGCGGGGGCTCGCGATCTCGAACACCGGCGCGCCGTCGGAATCGGATCGTCGCCAAAGATGCGCGCCGATGTGGGCGACCGGCGTCACCGCCACGTCGTCGATGGCGAAGACGCCAGGATGAACATCGATGCCGACGAGTTTCATCAGCGCGCGTCGCGCGCAGCTGCCCGAGAGCCGCAGGCGCACACTGGCATCGGTCTGGTCGTTGCACGACGCGAGCCCCGCGAGCGTCGTTACCAGCGATGCGCACAACTCTGCGCCATCGGCCGCCTCGCTCATCACGATCCAGCGCCCGGGGCCAGCCCAGGCGACCGCAGCCTTCGGGCCGGTGACGGCGCGTGGCGTGAGCGGTGGCGCAGCACCCAGCGCGCGCTCCATCGCGTGGGTCGTCGGTTCGATCTGGCCGCGCCGCGCCGTTACCATCAGGCTTGCGCGCTCCGGCAACTCGACGAGGCTGACACCAGGTGCGGCGCCAGCCGGCGTCGTCGCGACCACGGGCTCGCCCGCGAGCGGCGAATGGCGGGACCAGGGCGTATCGCGCATCGGGCGGATCCAGTTTGATTGATTAGGCAGCGGCTGACGACGAAGTGTGAACCCGCGAATAGCGATTAGACAAACTGACGCGGATGTGGCAGCGTTAGAGAATTCGCACTCAAAACGGAGGGCATGATGTCGCTCAATGGACATCTCGCTGAGCTGTCAGAGAAGCACAAGTCGCTGGAGCGGAGGCTTGAACAAGCCCTCGCGCGTCCCAGCTCCAGCGATGCTGAAATCAAGCAAATGAAGCTCGAAAAGCTCCGCCTCAAGGAGCAGATCGACAAGTTGTCTGGTGGCGCAACACGCCACTGACCGACGATCGCTCCGGAAACGAGCGTCGAGCCACGGCCATGGGTCGGGTATAGGCCGTCTGCACTTGCGGCTGACACCCGACAACGCGGGCGGAAGCGCGTCGTCATCGCTGCACGGGCTGGCCTTTCCGTGACGACAGTCGCCGGCCACGCCGAGCGGCTCTTCGCCCGGCGTCATCAATAGCTTTTCGGCAGGCCGAGCTGGCGCTCCGCGATGTTGCAGAGGATCAACTCGCGGCTGATCGGCGCGATGCGGGTCAGCATGACCTCGCGCAGATAGCGCTCGACGTGGAACTCCTTCGAGTAGCCCATGCCGCCGTGGCTCAGCACCGCCGTCTCGCAGGCCTCGAAGCCGGCCTCGGCGCCGAGATACTTCGCGGCGTTGGATTCGATGCCGCACGGCTCGCCGCGATCGTACAGCGACGCCGCTTTCCACACCATCAGGTTTGCGGCCTCGAGATTACACCACGCCTTCGCCAGCGGGTGCTGGATGCCCTGGTTCTGGCCGATCGGGCGACCGAACACCACGCGGTCCTTGGCGTATTGCGTGGCGCGCTTCAAGGCCACCTTGCCGATGCCGACGGCTTCCGCCGCGATCAGGATGCGCTCGGGATTCATACCGTCGAGAATGTAGCGAAAACCCTTGCCCTCCTCGCCGATGCGGTCCTCGATCGGCACGGGGAGGCCGTCGAAGAACACCTGGTTGGAATCGACGGCCTTGCGGCCCATCTTCTCGATCTCGCGCACCTCGACGTACTTCCGGTCGAGCGTCGTGTAGAACAGCGAGAGCCCCTCGGTCGGCTTCGACACCTTGTCGAGATCGGTCGTGCGCGCCAGCAGCAGCACCTTGTCGGCGACTTGCGCCGTCGAGATCCAGATCTTCTGGCCATCGACGCGGTACCGGTTGCCTTCGCGCGTGGCCTTGGTCTTGAGCCGCGTCGTGTCGAGACCGACGTTTGGCTCCGTCACCGCGAAGCAGGATTTCTCTGTCCCAGCGATCAGGGGGGGAAGGAACCGCTGCTTCTGCTCGGGCGTGCCGTGCACGACGACCGGATGCAGGCCGAAGATGTTCATGTGCACGGCCGAGGCGCCCTGCATGCCGGCGCCCGATTCAGCGATCGTCTGCATCATCAGCGCGGCTTCCGTGATCCCCAGACCCGCCCCGCCGTACTCCTCGGGCATCGCGATGCCGAGCCAGCCGTCGGCGGCGAGCGCTTGGTGCAACTCGGAGGGGAAGCCGCCCTCCCTGTCCTTCCTCAGCCAGTAGTCGTCGCCAAAGCGGGCGCAGATCTTCTCGACTGCGGCGCGGATTTCCTGCTGCTCGGGAGTGAAGGCGAAGTCCATGGGGGCTCTCTTTGCGTGGGGGGCAGACCCTTGGGTCTGAACCCGTGAACCGGCGGTAGCGTTATGGTGCACAACTATTCGGACTGTGCCATGGGGTCAGTCCTGCATCTCCCCTGCCCGCCTTCGGCAGGACGGGTCTGACCCCACCGCGACGCATGCG
>JANOJW010000797.1:0-13974 GCA_031418955.1 Hyphomicrobiales bacterium
GGAACCGGGTCGGGTTTATAACCGCGGATGCTGCGGCGACCGAGGACGACGTCGTCAAACTGCATTGGTGACCCCTGAGAGTGCCAGCGCGGCTTCAACCGGCAGCGGATTGTTATCGTCTCGTTCGGTTCGCGCTTTCAACCCTTCACCAGCTTCGCTTTCTCGTCGAGAAGGCGCAGGACCTCGTCCGCGGGGAGGTCGGGTACTTCGAGCAGCACGCGGTCGATGCCGGCTTCGCGATACACGGCCAGCTTCGCCTGGTCGGAGGGCGCAGCGAACACGGTGATCGACAGGGTTGCGGGATCGCGGCCCGCCGACTCGGCCGCCTGACGCAGGCGGGTCATGGCAGTCGTGGGTTCCCAGCCGCTGCGCGGCCGCGGAAACCAGCCGTCGCAGTACTCGACCACGCGCTTCAGAGTGTGGTCGCTCTCCCCGCCGAGAAAGACCGGCGGATGCGGCGTCTGTATCGGCTTGGGGTACTGCCAGACCGGATCGAAATTGACGAACTCGCCGTGAAACTCGGCCTTCTCCTGGGTCCACAACGCCTTCATGGCGAGCACCTGCTCGCGCAACTGCTTGAAGCGGGTCGTGTAGCGGGCCCCATGGTTTTCCATCTCATCGACGTTCCAGCCGCCGCCCACGCCGAAAATGAAACGGCCGCCCGAAAGCCGGTCGAGGCTCGCAACCGACTTGGCGGTGACGATCGGTTCGCGCTGGGGCAGCAGCGCGATGCCGGTGCCGAGTTTGAGCTTCTTCGTCGCCGCCGCGGCGAACGACAGGGCGACGAACGGATCGTAAGTGTGCGCATAGCGCTTGGGCAAATCGCCCCCGCCCGGGAACGGCGTGCGCCGGCTGACCGGGATGTGGGTGTGCTCGCACACGAACAGGGATTCAAAGCCCCGCTCCTCGAGCGCGCGGCCAAGCTCTCCAGGCTGGATGCCATAGTCGGCCGGGAAGTAGAAAGTGCCTACGCGCATGGGGTCGGGGCTCCGCTCTCGAGGTGACGGGCGACCATAGGCATCGGGACACGGCCGCGCCAGAGGATGCGCAGTTAGTGATGCCAGTCACGTATTGTTGCACATTTGTATCAATCCGCCCTATCCTGATCCAGTGATTCGTCTGCGGATGAATCGTGTCATTCGCATCCGCCGCAGTCGAGTGACGATGTGGACGACCGTCGCGGTGTCCTGGGGGCAACCGCGCCGGCCATGGCAGCAGAATTCAACAACAGGGAAGGGGCAGGCGCATGTCGTTAATGTCGGAATTCAGAGAATTCGCCCTCAAGGGCAACGTCGTCGATCTCGCGGTCGGCGTCATCATCGGCGCCGCGTTCGGCAAGATCGTCGATTCGCTCGTCAAGAACGTGCTGATGCCGCCCATCGGTTACATGATCGGCGGCGTGAACTTCAACGAGCTGGCGATCAATCTCGCGACGCCGACCGGCAAGCCCGTTCTGATCAAGTACGGCGAGTTCTTCCAGACCATCATCGACTTCGCGATCATCGCCTTCGTGCTGTTCATGGTGATCAAGGCCATCACCATGGCCAAGAAGCGCTTCGAGGCGCAGGCCGCTGCCGCGCCGGCTGCCCCCGCTGCGCCGGCGCCGAGCGAGATGTACCTGAAGGAAATCCGCGACGCGCTCGTCAAGAAGTAAGCCGCGCTGGATTAAGTCTACGAGCCCCCGAGCCTCCGCTCGGGGGCTTTCTCTTTTTGGTCAGAGCTTGCCCTGGATGTAGGCGTCCATGGTGCGGCGCTTGAGGCCCGCGATGGATGCGGTCGGGTTGAGGCCGACCGGGCAGTGCTGCTCGCACGACTGGTGCGTGTGGCAGGCGTGGCAGCCGCCACCTTGCGCAACGGCATAGATGCGCTCATCGTTGCCGCCGTCGCGGCTGTCGTTGGCGAGCGTCCAGGCGCGGTTGAGGGCGGCCGGGCCCATGTAGTCCTCGTTCCAGCGCACGGTATCGCAGGCGGCGAAACACACGCCGCAGTTGATGCACTCGATCGCTGCGTCGATGATCTTTCGCTCGGCGCTTTCCGACGACAGCGCGAGGACCGTATCATGCCGCGTCTTCGTCGGCATGAAGGTGCCCTTTGCCTCCTGCCACTTCTCGAAGAAGCGCGTCATGTCGGCGGCGAGATCCTTGATGACGGGCAGATTGCCGAGCGGTCCGATTTCGATGCGGCCGCCCTCGACCACCTTGGAGACGTGCGTGCGGCAGGTCCAGCGCGGGCGCCCGTTGACGGTCATGGCACAGGAGCCGCAGACGCCGACGCGGCAGGCGAAGCGATATGAGAGCGTCGGGTCGAGATGGCGCTGCACGTGCGTGACCACGTCGAGTACGGTCTGGTTTGCGCGCAATGGGACAGTGAAGGTCTGGTAGCGGCCATCCTCGCCGCCGCGCCAGACGGCAACCTCGATGGTTGCGTTGGGGTTTGCGGGCACGTTGGGGTTCGCGTCGCTCATCGTCACCGCACCGTCACCAGCACGTGCTGCACCGCGTTGTTGCCGAAACCGCCGCGATCGTACTCAGCCTCCAAAGGCTGCACGCGGCCGTTGGCGTCGGTGGCGCGGCACATCAAGGCATGCTCGCCGGGCTCGGCGCGCCACGTGAACCGCCAGCCGCGCCAGGCGAACTTGGGCGCGGGCGGATCGAGCGTCGCGTCCTGCCAGCGCCCGTCGACGGCCACCTCGACCTTGGCGATCGGCACCGCGCCGCCCGACCAGGCGCGACCGAAGATCTCGACGGGTCCGCGCTCGACGAGGCGCTGGCGCGTGTACCAGTCGGGAATGCCCGGCGGCACCATCAGCGATTTCACCCGGATGTGGGTGATCGGAACGCCCGTCTCCTCGGCCGTCTTCTTGAAGTGGTAGGTGCCGACCTGCTGGTGGCCGGTGTAGGGCGTCGGCAGCGCGGTGATCGTGCGCAGCCACTTGACGCTCGCCATGCCGTACCAGCCGGGCACCACGAGGCGCAGCGGAAAGCCGTGCTGGGGCAGCAGCGGTTGGCCGTTCATGGCCCACACCAGCATCACGTCGTCGTCGAGAGCCAGCTCAGGCCGCAGGCTGCGGCCGTAGACATGCTCGTTGCCGCGATCCGCACCCCGGTCGATGCTCTCGAAGGCGATGTCGACAGCGCCGGGCTTCAAGCCGGCCATCTCGAGCACGCCCTTTAGCGGCGTGCCCGTCCACTCCGCGGTGCCGACGGCCTCCGACATCCACGGCATGCTCGGCATGCGTGGCTTGAAGAGCCCGCGACCATTGCCCGCGCACTCGAGCGTCACGCGCAGCGTCTTTGACGGCAGCGCCTTGATCTGCGCCACGTTGAGGGTGAGAGGGCGCGCCACCTCGCCGCCGATGTCGAGCCGCCACTCGGTCTCGGTCGGGATGTAGGGGATATCGAAGTGGATCAGCAGATAATGCAGCCCCGCCGGCGTCACATCGTGGCGCAGCATCTCGAGTGCGATGCCGTGATTACGGTTGGCGAGCGCCACCTCCTCGCGGAAAAAGGGCCCGTCGGTCGGCGTGCGCGGCGCGGGGTTGGTGAATGGGTTGTGGCGCGACATGGCTGGTGACCGGAGGTGATGCGGGCGTCGCCGCGGACCCTAGCAGAGGCGGTCGCCGGGTCAATGCGAGGCGGTTCGCCCGCCCTGCCGGCGGCGGCGAGGGCGCGCACTGCACCGCCTAATAGAAGATGCCCGGCGTCGAGCCGCCGTCGATGGCAATGCTCTGGCCCGTGATCGCCGACGCGTGCGGCGAGGCGAGGAAGAGCACCATCGGCGCGATGTCCGACGGCTCGACGATGCGACCGATCGGAAACTGGGCAGCGTACCTCGCGTCGGCTTCTGCTTCGCTCACGCCGAGCTGCTTTGCCAGAGCGGCACGCCGCGCCGGATAGCGGTCGGTCTTGGTGAAGGGCGGATGGACGACGTTCGCGGTAATGCCCTTGGCCGCTTCCATATTGCTGAACTGCTTGACGAAGGCGGTGATCGCCGAATTGCCCAGCGCGCTCGGCAGCGCCGTGTCGCCGGCGTGGCGCGCAGCAGTTCCACCGATACAGATGACGCGGCCACGCTGGGATTTCCGCAGATGCGGCAGCGCGGCCCGGCAGCAACGCATATACGCCAGCGTCTTCCCGTTCAGCCGCTCCATCAGTCCATTGTCGTCGAGCGTCTCGATGTTGCCGCTGACCGATGTCGAGGCGTTGTTGACCAGCACGTCGAGGCCGCCGAAGGCGTCGACCGGCGCTGCGACCGCTGCCTGGCAGCCGGCGGCTGTGAAAAGGTCGGCCGCGACGGCTCTTGCCTTCACGCCCTTCGCGGCGATCTTCGCTTCCGCCTCGGCGAGCGCCGCCGTGTCGCGGCCGCAGATGGCGACGTTCGCCCCTTGCTCCGCGAAGGCCAACGCGATGGCGAGGCCAATGCCCCGGTTGCCGCCGGTCACCAGTACCGATCGACCCTTGAGATCAAGGTTCATGCCTCGTGTCCTCTCTTCGCTGCCGTCTCGGTGCACCAATCGTAGCGCGGATGGGGCGGAGATGTCGAAAAACTCATCGTCGTGCCGCTGGCCGGCTCCACCCTCACAGCGACGTGCCGCGCTACGGTCACACGGCTCCACATCCTGGATCAACGACGAGTTCGCACTGCCGGCCTACCGGCACCACGGTTACCGGTCCATAGCCCGGGAACGCAATCCACCGGAGCGGCAGCGTCGCGCGCGCCGTCACTGACGGCTATGTCCGCCGGTTTGGGCCGGCTCTTTGGGCTTCGGCGGCGTCGGCGGTGGCGATTGGGCCTTGTCGCGCTCGGCGAGGCACAGGTCCAGCACCTGATCACAGAACGCCTCGCGCTGCGCCATGACGCTCGTCAGTTTGGCGCTGCCGCCGTGGGCCGCCGCGTACATGTGTCCGGCTTCGACGACGATGGCGACGGCGCGCTCGGCGAACTTCGACGCGCGCCGGTCGTTGAACAGCGTCTCGCGCAACGTGCGCAGATACTGGTGCGCCTCGCCGTCGCGCCGACCGCTCGGGCAGCCTGCCGGCGGATCGGCGAGCGTGCGCATCGCGAACACCAGATGGTGCTTGGCTGGATGGCTGATCCACTCGTGCAGGGACGGCAGCGCCTGCCGGACACGCCAGAGCATCAGAGCCGACGCATAGTAGAAGCCGACATCGTGGTCGTTTGTGAACATGCGCCGCGGCACCTGGCGCAGCAGATAGCCCTTGCCGCCTTCGTGCACGGAATGCGGCGCATCGAGGAAGGCTGCAGCATAGGTCTGCATCAGCTCCTGCAGCGTGACGACGCGGGTTCGGTCGACGCCGGCGACCTCACGGTACTCGCCGGTGCGCCGCTCGAGCATGATCAGCGGCGAACGGGCGCCCGCCGCGCTCATGTTGCGGCCGACCGGCGCCACGTCGCAGTGCAGCTTCAGGCGGCGCACGAAGTCGTTGCGGGCGAGGATCTGCAGCTCATCGATCTGGGTCTGCCGGTTGAGGCCGAGGATGATGTTCTGCGCGATCTCGATGTCGCGCGTGGCGATGATCTTGATCGGCACGCGCACGTCGCCCTTCAGGTGCGCGCGGTTGGCGAACAGCACGTGGCTCGTCTGGCAGCCGTTGACGACCTGGAAGTTGCGCAGCTTGAGGCGGTTGCTGCCGGGGATCCGCTCGGCTTGCTCGGCAATGATGGTGACGCCGTTGTTGCGCAGCACGAACTCGGACTGCTCGGCGCCGGCTGCCCCCACGATGCTGTCCTTGATGTGCTTGTTGACGCGCGCCTCGTCGCCCAGATACGCGCGCACGTTGCCGTGGAACACGTCGGGCTTGAGCTTGGCATCTTGCGATGCCGGGTCACCGTTCGAAAGACAGGCGAGATAGTCGAATGCGGCGACATAGCCGATGCAGGCGAACCCGATGCCGTCGATGGCTGGCAGCTCGGCCAGGCCCTCGAGCGCGAGCTCGCCCGTATTGGCGACGGTCTCGTCGATGATCAGCGACTGCAGACGAGTCGAATCGATCCGATGGAAGCGCACGGCAGAGAGCTGTCCCGCGGCGCGCAGCGTGTCGAGGCCGGCTTCCGCGATCCCAGTCGCGTGCGCCTCGTGGCCGTCGGTGGTCCAGGTGCCGGGCCAGACCACGAACACATCGGCCTCCGCGCTGCCTCGCCCGAGGGCTGCGAGCGCTTGCATGATCCGCTCCTTCCTGGCGCGGTAAATCACGAGGCCCGGGCTTTGCCGCAGCTTGGACTCGGCCAGGAAGAAATTCTGTACGCCCGTCGAGAACAGCGCGACCTTCTCGGAGGGGAACTTCGACGACATCGTCGCCTGCGCGAACAGGAAGCGGACCTCGAAGGGCTCGCCGTCGATCGCATCGCGGATGAAGCCGGTGACCTCGTCGTCGGCGGTGACGAGCAGGCCGTTGATGGTGATGGCGACGGCGTCGAGCTGGGTGTCGTTTTCGCCGGCAACGACGGTGGCGGGCACGTCGAGTTCGTCGATGCCGGCGCTGCGCAGGACATGGAACGCCGCGAAGTGCTCGAAGATGCGGTCGGCCGGCTGGTCGGCGAGTCCCGCCTTGCCGGCGTACGCCACCACCGCCTCGCGCACCACGGGCGGCAAAAACCGATATGTGTCCCGGAGGTCGGCTGGAGGCCGCACGGGTGAATTCATGGGTGTTGACCTGACTGAAATCCCTCGGCGTCAGCGCCGATGTCCGAAGGGTTTCCGTTTCCCCCGACTGGCAATGATGCCCGACAATATCCTCATGCAACAAGCAAAATTCGAAGTCGGTGCTGGTCTACCGTTCAGTGTCTTCTGCTAGCCGGCAGTCTCGATGGCCCGGACCGCCGCCTCGACCTGATCGGCCGTCAGCGTCCAGTCGTTATCGAGGTCGGCGACCACGCGCTTCATGAACCGCTCGCTAAGGCCGATCGCCCGCGTCTTGTCGCCGAGATGGTCATAGAGGATCGCCAGTGCCAGCTGCTGGGGGCTTTCGCCCTCGTAGGTCCATTCGAAGCCCCAGGAGGTGAACTGCTTGACCTCGTAGTGCTCAGGCAGCCGCGTGCCATCCACCGTCACCACCAGCCCGTCGAACAGGCGCCTGCCTTCATAAGTTTTCATGCATGTGTCTCGCATCGCGCGGTCGGCAGCAGCCCCGACGTCCGAAATCTAGACGAGGGGCGGCCGCGAGGGAAGCAGTGGCGCCTCGTGTGCTGGCGTGCCGCTTGAGCCCACGATCGAAGTCGGTGAAACGTGGACCTTCACTAAACCTCGACGTCGGCAAAGACGCTGGCGAGATCGATCTCAAACCCGATGCTTTCGAACCCGTGATGGCCCGCGCGTGCGTCCGCCTTCCTCGAGGCCACGGCGACACCTGCGATCGAGGCTGCATCCGGCAGGTGTTTCACTTTGGCCTCAGACATCGACACCCGAATAGATGTGATCGAGCGCGAGGGCGAAGCCGACGGCTTCGATCTCGAGGCTGTCGGTGGCCACTTTCAGGACCTCGATCTTGAACCCGGTGTCGGTGCGGCGGTAGTGCTCAACCCGCATCTGGTCCTGATAAACGAGGGCGATGTGGCGCATCGTCGGGATCGATTTGTAGAAGTCGAGCTTAGGTCCGCGATCGACGTCGATGGTCGATGGCGAGAGCACCTCGATGACAGCCACTGGATCTGTGATGAAAGTGCGCGATCCTGTTGCAGGGCCACTGCGGACCACGATGTCGGGCTTCGTCTTGTCGATCCCGCTGATTTTCTCCGACAACTGCACACGCATGCCGCCAATATAGATCCTGCACTGCCGCTTGTCGGTCGCAGCCTTCAAGGGCGATGAGATATTGGCGGCAATCTGCTCATGCGCCTCGGTCGGGTTGGACATCATCACGATGACGCCCTCGACGAGATCGAACATGTGATCGTCAGCCTGGCTCTCGACGAATGTGTCGAACGCCTCGATCGTCACGAGCTCGGGTTGTCTCAGTGCAGTTGGCATGACACCTCATCCATTCACACCAGTCTATCAAACGTAACCGTCGAAATCCTGTCTGAACGGTGCCTCAATCGAAAAGGGCCGCCCCGGATCGCTCCGGAACGGCCTCAATTCGTCTCATGCGCCGGATGCCCGGGTGCCGAGTGGGCACCCGAAGGCCCAACAAGAACCGGTATCCGAAGCCGCCAGGAAAAGCGCCCTTACATCATGCCGCCCATGCCGCCGCCGCCATGGTCGTGGCCCGCGTGGCCGTCCTTCTTCTTCGGAGCTTCAGCGACGCCGGCTTCGGTGGTGATCAGGAGGCCCGCGATCGAGGCCGCGTCCTGCAGCGCCGTGCGCACGACCTTGACCGGATCGATGATGCCCTTCTCGATCATGTCGCCGTACTCGTCGTTCTGGGCGTCGTAGCCGAACGTCGCGCCCTTGGCCTCGAGCACCTTGCCGACCACGATCGAGCCTTCGACGCCGGCGTTCTCCGCGATTTGGCGGATCGGGGCCTGCAGCGCCTTGCGGACGATCTGGATGCCGGCGTCCTGGTCCTCGTTATCACCCTTCACGGTAATGGCCAGGGTGGCCTTGAGCAGAGCGACGCCGCCGCCGGCGACCACGCCCTCCTCGACCGCGGCGCGGGTCGAATTGAGCGCGTCGTCGACGCGGTCCTTGCGCTCCTTCACCTCGACTTCGGTGGCGCCACCGACCTTGATCACCGCGACGCCGCCGGCGAGCTTCGACAGCCGCTCCTGCAGCTTCTCGCGATCGTAGTCCGACGTCGTCTCCTCGATCTGCTGCTTGATCTGGCTGACGCGGGCCTCGATTTCCTTCTTCTTGCCGGCGCCGTCGACGATCGTGGTGTTCTCCTTCTCGATCTTGACGCGCTTGGCCTTGCCGAGCATGTCGATCGTGACGCTCTCGAGCTTGATGCCGAGATCCTCGGAGATCACCTCGCCGTTGGTCAGCACGGCGATGTCCTCGAGCATGGCCTTGCGACGGTCGCCGAAGCCCGGCGCCTTGACGGCTGCGACCTTGAGGCCGCCGCGCAGCTTGTTGACCACCAGCGTCGCCAGCGCCTCACCTTCGACCTCCTCGGCGATAATGAGCAGCGGGCGGCCGGTCTGGACCACCGCCTCGAGCAGCGGCAGCATCGGCTGCAGGCCCGAGAGCTTCTTCTCGTGGATCAGGATGTAGGGATCTTCGAGTTCGGCGATCATCTTCTCGGCGTTGGTGATGAAGTAGGGCGAGAGATAGCCGCGATCGAACTGCATGCCCTCGACGACGTCGAGTTCGGTCTCCAGGCTCTTGGCCTCCTCGACCGTGATCACGCCCTCGTTGCCGACCTTTTGCATGGCGCTGGCGATCATCTTGCCGATCGCCTTCTCGCCGTTGGCCGCGATCGAGCCGACCTGAGCGATCTCCTCGGAGTTCTTGACCTTCTTGGATTTCTTGCCGATCTCCTCGATCACCTGGGCGACGGCCTTGTCGATGCCCCGCTTCAGATCCATCGGGTTCATGCCGGCAGCGACCGACTTCAGGCCTTCGCGGACGATCGCCTGGGCCAGCACGGTCGCAGTTGTGGTGCCGTCACCGGCAACGTCATTGGTCTTGGAGGCCACTTCGCGCACCATCTGGGCGCCCATGTTCTCGAACTTGTCCTCGAGCTCGATCTCCTTGGCGACGGTGACGCCGTCCTTGGTGGTCCGCGGAGCACCAAACGACTTCTCGATGATGACGTTGCGGCCCTTCGGACCGAGCGTGACCTTCACGGCGTTGGCGAGGATGTCGACGCCGCGCATCATGCGCTCGCGGGCATCAGCGGCGAATTTGACGTCTTTTGCAGCCATGTGGGGGATGTTCCTGGTGAGGGATTTGTTTGTCGAAAGCGGCAATCGGAATTCGGCAACCGGCAGTCGGGCTACTTGCATTCGATTGCCGAATGCCGAATGCCGACTGCCAGGCCTTTACTTATCCAGCACGCCCATCACGTCGCTTTCCTTCATGATCAGCAGCTCCTGGCCGTCGATCTTGACCTCGGTGCCGGACCACTTGCCAAACAGGATCCGGTCGCCCTTCTTGAGATCGAGCGGGATCAGCTTGCCAGTCTCGTCGCGGGCGCCCGGGCCGACAGCGATGATTTCGCCTTGGCTCGGCTTCTCGCCGGCAGTGTCGGGGATGATGATGCCACCGGCCGACTTGGTCTCGGCATCGGCGCGGCGAACGACGACGCGGTCGTGGAGTGGGCGGAATTTCATGTGAACGTCTGCTCCGAATGATGGCCCGGGGCCGTTGCGGCCCGAAACGGGGGGAGGCCTTTGGGATGCCGCTGGCACTCGCCCATCGGGAGTGCTAGCAGTCGCGGCAGTGGATAACCGATGCGGCGCGGGCTCGTCAACGCCTTTTCGCATGACCATTGCCCACATGATGAAGGCGCCCCGTGGAATTGACTCGAACAAGCCCCCGCGCTCTATGACGAGCACACCCCGCCTCGCCGAAAAGGCCGCCCGCATGTCCGCCAACGCCGTACCCAAGTCATTGAAATCACAAAGGTCAGGGGCTTTGGCCGGTCGTGTCCTGGTGCCCGGCGACAAGTCCATCTCACATCGCGCGTTGATGTTCGGCGCACTGGCGACCGGCGTCACCCGTATCTCGGGGCTGCTCGAGGCCGAGGACGTGATCAACACTGCCAAGGCCGTCACGGCGCTCGGTGCGCCGGCCGAAAAGCGGGCCAGTTGCTGGGAAGTGCGCGGTCGCGGCGTCGGCGGCCTGAAGCAGCCGGATCGCGACATCGACTTCGGCAACTCGGGTACAGGCGCTCGCCTGATGATGGGGGTGATCGCCGGCAACGACGTCACCGTGCGGATGGTGGGCGATGCGTCGCTGTCGCGGCGCCCCATGCGGCGGGTGCTGGATCCCTTGCGCCGAATGGGGCTCAGTGTCATCGAGGGCGCCGATACCATGCCGCTGACGGTACGCGGGTCGGCCCAACTGACGCCGATCGCCTACCAGACGCCGGTGCCGTCGGCGCAGGTAAAATCGTCGATTCTGCTCGCTGGCCTCGGGGCCATGGGCGAGACCACGGTCATCGAGCGCGAGGCGACGCGCGACCACACCGAACGGATGTTGCGCTATTTCGGGGCGTCCGTTCGCACCGAGCGCCGCGCCGAAGGTACTGCCATCACGGTCTCGGGCGACGCCGAGCTGTCGGGCCGCGACGTCAAGGTGCCGGGCGATCCCTCGTCGGCGGCGTTCCTGGCGGCCGCGGCGGCCATCGTACCGGGGTCCGAGATCGTGGTGCCGGGCGTGCTGATCAATCCGACCCGTACGGGCTTTTACACGACGCTGAGCGAGATGGGCGCCGACGTCGCCTTCCTCGATCGCCGCGAGGAGGGCGGCGAGCCGATCGCCGACGTGCGCGTGCGCAACAGCCGGCTGCGCGGCGTCAACGTGCCGGCTGAGCGCGCGCCCTCGATGATCGACGAGTACCCGATCCTGGCCATGGTCGCCGCGTTCGCCGACGGCGAGACACGCATGGAAGGCCTCGCCGAACTCAAGGTCAAGGAAAGCGACCGGCTCGCGGCAACGGCGGCGGGGCTCGCAGTGAACGGCGTTCCGTCGCGCGTCGTCGGAGATATCCTGATCGTCGGCGGCAGCGGGGGGCGGCCGAGGGGCGGCGGTCGCGTGGTCACGCACATGGACCACCGCATCGCCATGGCGTTCCTGATCCTGGGTCTGGCATCCGACCAGCCGGTGGAGGTCGACGACGTGACGTTCGTGGCGACCAGCTTCCCGGAGTTTCGCCCGCTGATGGAGACGCTCGGCGCCCGCTTCGGCGATTGAGCCATCGGTGGAAAATCGCAACGTTCGCCACTAGAAACTTATCCCCGCCGTACTTAGTTGGGTTATACTGGTCGCAATCCCCGGCGGGCTGTGACGCCCCCATCGATGAGCGACCTTGGAGGACTGAACGATGCGCTGGTTAACGGGATGGCTTAAGCCGCTGTGCGTTGCCCTGGCGTTGGTCGCCACGGGTGCGTTGATGCTCGACCAGGCCGACGCCCGCGGCGGACGCGGGGGCGGCACTGGCACGCGCGGCGAGCGGACCTATCAGGCTCCGAAAACGACGCCGACGGCGCCCAACCAGGCAAAGCCGATCGAGCGGTCGATGACGCAGCCCGGCGCCGCCGCGGCGACCCGCACTGTTGCGCCGGCCGCCCAGGCCTCGCGCTTCGGCACCATGAAGTCGCTGCTGCTCGGCGGCCTGATCGGCGGCATGCTGGCCTCGTTTCTCGGCGCCGGCGCGCTGGCGAGCGTGATGGGCTTCCTGCTGCAGGCGCTGCTGATCGGCGGCCTCGTGTATCTCGTCATCGCTTTGATCCGCAGCCGCCGTTCGCCGACCCTGGCGACGGCGACCGCCGGCGCGACGCCCGTGGCCAAGCCCCAGGACGCCAACGTCTATCAGCGCGCGTCCAACACGATGCCGGGTGGCAACGCCTCGCCGGTCCTTGACCTGCACCAGAACGACTTCAACGCGTTCGAGCGGGTGCTTGGCGACGTCCAGTCGGCATACGGCCGCGCCGACATCAACGCGCTCGGCGATCTGGTCACGCCGGAGATGCTGTCGTACTTCGCCGCCGAACTCGACCAGGACCGCAAGCGCGGCCAGCGCAACGAGGTCGGAAGTCCGAAGCTGTTGCAGGGCGATCTTTCCGAAGCTTGGCGCGAGGCCAGCGGCGAGTGGGCGACGGTAGCGATGCGCTATTCGCTCACCGACGCCGTCATCGAGGCCGCGACCGGCCGCGTCGTCTCAGGCAGCCGCACCGAGCCGCAAGAAGTCACCGAAGTGTGGACGTTCCGTCGTCCGCATGGCGCTGGCCCCGACAAGTGGGAACTCTCGGCGATCCAGCAGGTTTGAAAACGCGAAGGGCCAGACCCTCGGGTCTGGCCCCACACGCCGAAGCAACTTGGGGTCGAAGCGCTGGCTCGACCCCTTCGTCGTCACTTCACCTTGTCGGCCATCTCGGCCACGTAGTCCCAGTTCACGAGGTTGTCGACAAACGCCTCGAGATACTTCGGACGCATGTTGCGATAGTCGATGTAGTAGCTGTGCTCCCACACGTCACAGCCCAGGATCGGCTGTGCGCCGTGCATCAGCGGGTTCTCGCCGTTCGGCGTCTTCGTCACCTCGAGCTTGCCGTTCTTGATCGAAAGCCAGCACCAGCCCGCGCCGAACTGCGTGACGCCCGCCTGGATGAAGTCCGTGCGCATCTTGTCGTAGCCGCCGTAGGCTGTGACCAGAGCACCGACCTTTCCGGGGAGCGTCTTGCCGCCGCCGCCCTTCTTCATCCAGTTCCAGAAGTGGATGTGGTTGTAGTGCTGGCCGATCTGGTTGATGACGCCCTGATCCTTGGCCGCGAACGCCTCGACACAGATCGCTTCGATCGCCTTGCCTGCATACTTGGTGCCGTCGCCCGCGAGCGTGTTGCCCGTCGTCACGTAGGCGTTGTGGTGCTTGTCGTGATGGAACTCGAGCGTCTCCTTCGACATGTAGGGCACGAGTGAGTCATAGGCATAGGGAAGCGGGGGGAGCGTGAAGGCCATCGGCTTTCTCCGTTGTCGTTGGCTCGAAATAGGGAAGCACGAACCCTAACGACTGCCATGCCGCCGCACAAGCGGCTGTGCGTGGGACTTAAATCCCCGGTCTGAAAGGTTGCGATCTCAGCTTGCGCCTGATTTTCGGGTCGACGTTTACGTCAAGCGGCTTTCACCCCGCGCTGTCGCCACGTCTCTGATCGTGGTCTGCTCGGGGGCCGACGATCTTGCTCAGCCGGGAATTGGGGCGTGGGCCTCATGTTCTATGACCCTAAATCCTGCAGTTGGGCGTGATCGTCCGACGTCGGCGTGACGCCATTCCTCAACCACGGGTCGCATCATCCCACCGGCAACCGCGCCGGCGGCTTCAGCTCGCGCCCGCCCAGAAAAACGCGCAGCGCGTGGCT
>JANOJW010000798.1:0-10259 GCA_031418955.1 Hyphomicrobiales bacterium
AGCCACGCGCTGCGCGTTTTTCTGGGCGGGCGCGAGCTGAAGCCGCCGGCGCGGTTGCCGGTGGGATGATGCGACCCGTGGTTGAGGAATGGCGTCACGCCGACGTCGGACGATCACGCCCAACTGCAGGATTTAGGGTAAAGCCTCACGCGGCCGCCGCGCCGACGCCGAGATAGGCATCGAAGGCCGCCCAGAAGCGCTGGCGGATCTCGTCGCGCTCCTGCAGGATCTCGTGGCGGGAACCCGCGATGACGACGCGCGCGCCGACCTTCAGGCGCTGCGCGAACTTTTCGATCGCCAGCGACGAGACGATTTTGTCATCGCCGGCGCCGACCAGCAGCAACGGGATGCGGATGCTCATCGGGAACTCGGGATCGGCGAGCAGGGCCATCGAGCGGTAGGCCGCGCGCAGCCAGGCGGTCGTCGGGGAGCCCAGCGCCAGATGCGGCGCCTGCTCGATGATCTGGCGGTTACGATGGAAGCGCTCGGGATCAGAGGTCAGCGCATTGTCCTCGAACTGGCGCACCTCCTCGGGGCTCGGGCCGCCGCCCAGCACATAGCGGCGACCCGCCGGGCCGAGACCGAGCGTCTCGGCGTAGACCCGCGCGAGCGACTGGGGGAACCCGATCTTGGCGTCGTGGAAGGCGATCATCGGGGCGGTCAGCACCATACGGTCGAACCAGGAGCCGGCCACCAGTGCATTGCGCAGCAGGATGTTGCCGCCCATCGAATGTGCGATGGCGATGTAGGGCGGGGGACAATCGGGCAGCACTACGTCCTTCATGAAGCGGGTGACGTCGGCGTCGTAGTCGTCGAAGCTGTGCACATGGCCCTTGCGGGCATCGGGCAGCAGCCGCTCGGAACCGCCCTGGCCGCGCCAGTCGTGGATCGCCACAGCATAGCCGCGCCGGCGCAGATCCGCGATCGTCTCGAAGTATTTCTCGATGTATTCCGAGCGGCCCGTGAAGAGGCAAGCGGTGCCACGGCGGGGCGCGCGCGTCGCCTCCCACCGCGCATAGCGCAGCGCCACGCCTCCGTGTCCGGCGAAAGACCCGACGATGGCGCCGCTCGGCACCGGATTGCGGGCGAGCGAGACGAGCGTGAAGTTATCAGGCCTCCACGCCGGGGCCGCTGCCGTTTGGAGCGTATCGGTGGGCATGGCCTGATCCTGCCTGGCGCGAGACGGCAGAACCCTAGCAAGCTTTGCCGGCAATTTCACGGCTGCAGGACTCCTGAGTTGCTCTCGCGCAGAGCTACACAGATTTGCCCGCCCGAGCCAACAGAAGATCCCACATGCCATGTGCGGACCCAGGTCCGGCATGACAGTAGCGCCGCGACCGCCTACGATCGATCATCGCCGCGGTTCGCCGGCTCCGCGCACCCAGGATGCCGACATGACGACCAAGCAACCGCCCCGCATCGACCCGATCACCGTCGAGGTGGTCGGCCATGCGTTGGAATCGATCGTCGAGGAGATGGGTGAAACGCTCGTGCGCGCGTCCTATTCGACCAACATCAAGGAGCGGCGGGATTCATCGACCTGCCTGTTCGACGCCCGGGGCCGCACGTTGTGCCAGGCCTCGCACATCCCGATGCATCTGGGCTCGCTGATCGGATGCATCGAGGAGATCCATCGCCGCTTCAAGCCGGCGGACATCCGCGAGGGCGACGTGTTCATCGGCAATGACGCCTACACGGGTGGCGGCACGCATCTGCCCGACATCGTGCTGGCCGAGCCGATCGTCACCGGCGGGCGCATCGTCGGCTGGGCGACGAACACCGCGCACCACGCCGATTTCGTCGACCGCAGCCACGCGCACATCTTCCAGGAGGGCCTGCGCATTCCGCCCGTCCGGCTGTATCGCGGCGGGGTTCTGAACCAGGACATCATGGATCTGGTGCTGCTCAACTGCCAGGTGCCGCGCGAGCGGCAGAACGACCTGCGGGCGCAGATGGCGGCAAACCGGCTCGGCATCGAGCGCTTCAAGCAGCTGCAGGCGCGCTACGGCGAGGCACGGCTCGAGGCCGCTTGCGAGGCGCTGCTCGACTATGCCGAGCGCCTGACGCGGGCCGGCATTGCCACCATTCCCTCCGGCTCCTACAGCTTCGAGGATGTGTACGAGTCCAACGAGCTCGACGGGTCGCTGCGCTTGGGCGTTCGCGTCGAGGTGACGGGCGAAGAGATCCACTTCCATTTCGAGGCCCCGCCGCAGGTGCGCGCCGGAATCAACCTCGTCGAGACGGCGCTGCTGGCGGCCGTCTACTACGCGGTGAAGGCGCTGGTCGGGCCCGACATTCCAGCGAACGCGGGGCTGTTTCGACCAATCCACGTGCACGCGAAAAAGGGCACCATCATCAATGCGGCGTCGCCGGCGGCGGTGAACTCGCGCCTGCACACCGGCCAGCGCGTCGTCGATCTGATCTTTGGCGCGTTGGCCCCGGCGATGCCCGATCGCATTGTCGCTGCCTGCAACGGCGCTTGTGTGAACTCGACATTCTCCGGCGTCAACCCGCGCACCGGCGCGTTCTACGTCTATCTCGAGACGATCGGCGGCGGCTTTGGCGCGCGCGCTTCGAAGGACGGCCTCGACGGCGTGCACGTGCATCTGACCAACACCTCGAACCTGCCGGTCGAGGCGCTCGAGACCGAGTATCCGCTGATCCTCGAGCGCTACGAGCTCACCGAGGATTCGGGCGGCGCTGGCGAGCATCGCGGTGGCATGGGCCTGTTCCGCCAGGTGCGGATCGAGGATCACGAGTGCCGCACCTACATCCACGGCTCGCGCTTCGTGAAGGGACCGTGGGGGCTGTTCGGCGGCAAGGACGGCGGCACGGCGCGGTTCGACTTCTCAACCGGCGTCGAGTTGCCCGCCAAGGCCCGCGCCGTGATCCGCCACGGCCAGCGCGTGTTCATCCGCACGCCCGGGTCCGGCGGCTACGGCGATCCGCTGAGGCGGGTGCGCGATCGAGTGCGGCGCGACCTCGCCGAAGGGCGCATCTCGCACGCAGCCGCCCGCGATGACTACGGCCTCGACGAGTGAACCGCGCGCGGTGGCTTTCGAATCAGCCGGCGGTGCACTCGATGCGGCCGGTGACACGCACGCCTTCGCCGGTCTCGAGGCGGAAGTTGCCCATGTGTATGGCCCCATCCGGACGGCGCTGCGTGTCGATGATCAGGTCGATGAGGTTCTCGCCGGGGACCAGCGTCAGCCGCAGCTTCAGGTCGTTGCCGACGTACCACATCTGCGTCGGCATGCGGCCGTCGAGCTGCCAGCGGCGGCGCTCCTTGGCCACCTTGTAGTGGTGGATATCGAGCGCGCCCTGCAGGCCGGTCTTGGCGACAGCGCCGTCGAAGCCCATCGGCAGAAACAGGTCGAGGTGCATGTTGGTGTCGCTGACCGCGCAGGAGATGGAAGGCGGGCGAATCTGGCCCGACGTCGGCGACACGGCGAGTGCGGCCGCGACACTCAACACAGCGATGGCTCGGCACGGGCGCATGGCGATCTCCGCAGGTCGACTGCTCTAGGGCATGCCGTGATTCACAAGTTCCCGCCAGCACATAGAGCCCGTCCGTTGCGTGCCCGGGGTTGGAACGGGCAGGGTGTGCCATCGAAGCCGCAACAGGGTGCGCGACAGGCAATGGCGGGCGTGGCGATGGCAATAGCGATGATCCGGGCCGAGTTCGGGGACGTCGAGGTGCATGGGTGGGGCGAGCAGACGGGCGGCGAGGCGGCAGCCACGATCGTGCTGCTGCATGCGGCGGCGAGCAGCCCACGTGCGCTCGGGCGGCTGGCGCAACAGCTATCCGGCGACGGCTGGCGGGTGATCGCGCCGGCGCTGGCTGGTTACGGCGCGACGGCGGGGCTTGCCGATCGCGATCCGATCGCGGCGCATGTGGCGGTGGCGCGGGCGGTGATCGCGCAGGCCGGCGATGGCGGGCCCGTCACTCTGGTCGGGCACTCGATGGGCGGGCTGGTGGCGCTGCGCACCGCCCTGGTGGAGCCGCGCGTGGCGGCAGTCGCCGTGTATGAGCCGGTCGCGTTCGGCGTGCTCGACCCGAGCACGGAGCCCGACGCGATAGCCATCGCCTGGGACCGGCGGATTGCGGAAACGCTGATGAGCCGCGTGGATGCCGGGGAGTCCGAGGCCGGAGTCGCTGCCTTCGTCGAGGCGTGGAACGAGATGGCGTGGGACAAGCTGCCGGAGCCGGTGCGAGCCGGGCTCGTCGCGGCGGCGCCACGGCTTCGGCGGGAGGTGGCGACGGTGACGGTCGATGCGATGCGCGCCGAGGCTTACGCGGCGATACGCGCACCGGTGTTGCTGCTGCGCGGAGACCGCTCGCCGCTCGCGGTGCGACTGATCGCTGAGCGCCTGCACGCGGCACTGCCAGGATCGCGGCTCGAGACCATCGCGGGCGCGGGCCACATGGGACCGGTGCTCGCGCCCGGGGCGATTGCTGCGGCAATCAGTTCTTTTGCGGCTCGCACTTTCCCGGCTCGATGAACTGCAGCTCCTTCAGCGCGCCGCGGATGGCGAAGTCGCCGTAGTCGATGAACAGACGGCGCGAGACGCCATTCTCGAAGTAGAGGAACGCCAGCTCGTAGGAGGGCAAGCCGTCCTGCTTCTCCTTGGCGGGATCGAAATAGCTGATCGACACCGGCCAGCTCACCATGCCGTCGAGCGACGCGGCGCTTGCCACGGCGGGCAGCGACTTGTTGTGACCCTTCGCTTGTAGGCGGCCGATGTAGGCCGTGGTGGCGTAGAACTTCTCGCCCTTGTCGGAGCCGTCGTAGAGATCGGCCTGGAACACGGTGTCGCCCTTCTTCGCCGCCTCCAGCAGTGCGATCGAGTGCTGGATCGGGAAGTAGACGCCGGCGCGGATGGTTTTCTCCTTCTTGCCGGGTTTCGTCAGTTCGACTTTCACTTCGCCTGCCCCCTGGCGTGCCGCCTCACCCTGCGTCGATTCGGAGAGCTTCGTGTCCTTGTACTGGCTCGAGTTGAAGCGCAGCTGCAGGGCAAGCGCGTCCTCCCAGCTCGAGGTCCGCAGGTCTGTCAGCGTGGCGCTGCCGTCCTGCCCGGTCATGCGGGTGACGAAGCGCATGTTCTGCGTGTAGCCCTCGCAGACGCTCCCCGTCAGCTCATAGACCATGCGGCCCGACATATCCGTGATGCCGCCGCCGCTGCGGGTCTGGTCGAGCGTGATTTCATAGACGGCCCGGTGGGACGCCAGAGCTTGCGGCACGGGCTTGGCCTGGGTTACGGCCGGCTTGGCCTTTGACGCGGGCGCCTGCGCGGCCGCCGGCCATGCGGCAAGCGACGTCGCGACGAGCCCCGCGACCACGATCGTTTCCCGGATGGCTTGACGCATCGTCTTCCCTTCGGCGTAGAAAGCCTGTTGCAACGCAATACCAACCATTTGCATATGTTTACTGCCTGCGAGCGCGATTGCAAAGTTCACCGGGCCGCTTCATGAAGAACGTCCACGGGCGATGCCGCGTTCACGATCTGCACCAGCGGCGAAGAGCATCGGCGGCCGAGACGGCGGAAAAGGGGCGAACATGGCCGGCGCAATCGAGAAACGACTGAAGGACCTTGGCATCGTACTGCCCACGGCGCCGGCGCCGGTGGCCAACTATGTGCCAACAGCGATCGTCGGCGATCTGCTGTTCATCTCGGGGCAGATTTCCCGGCGCGGTGACGGCTCGACCATCACGGGCAAGCTCGGTGCGGGCGTCGACATTCCGACTGGACGGGATGCCGCACGGTTGTGTGCGCTGGCCATCCTGGCACAGGCGCAGGCCGCACTCGGCAACCTCGACCGAATCGGCCGAATCGTGAAGCTGACCGGGTTCGTCAACGCTGAGCCGACGTTCACCGATCACCCGCAAGTCGTGAACGGCTGCTCGGACCTGCTCGTCGAGGTGCTCGGCGACAAGGGGCGGCATACACGCTCGGCGGTCGGCGTCGCGGGCCTGCCGCTCGATGCAGCCGTCGAGGTCGAGGCGATCATTGCGATCAGTAAGGGCTGATCTGTGTCTCCGACACAAGGGCTGATCTGACATGTTCGACCGCAGCGTGTTCATCCGCCCGATCGCACATCGGGGGCTTCACGATGTTGCCGCCGGGCGCATCGAGAACACCGCGCCCGCGTTCGAGGCGGCGATTGCCCGGAACCTCGGCATCGAATGCGACCTGCGTCCCGCCGCCGACGGCACGCCGATGGTGTTCCACGACCTGCCGCTCGGCCGCCTGGTCGACGCCAAGGGGCGGATCACGGACCTCAAACCCGCCGAACTCGGCAAGCTCGTCTACAAGGCCGATCCGACGTCACGCATACTCACGTTCGCCGACTTCCTCGATCTCGCCGGCGGCCGCGTGCCGTTGCTGGTCGAGGTGAAGAGTGAGTGGGACGCCCCCAACGAGGCCTTCATCAAGGGCATCGCCCGGCAGGCGAAGCGCTACAAGGGACCGCTGGCGCTGATGTCGTTCGATCCAGCCGTAATCGCCGCGTTCAAATCCCTGCTGCCGAAGGTGCCGCGCGGCATCGTGTCGGGGCTCTACAAGGGCGACGGCTGGTGGCTCGACACTCTCGATCCCGAGCGCGCGTTCCGGCTCTCGCACATGATCGACAGCGGCCCGGCCGAGCCGCATTTCTTCGCCTATCACGTCAAGGCGCTGCCGACGCCGGTGACGCAATTCCTGCGCGAAGGGCTCGGTCTGCCGCTGTTCACGTGGACCGTGCGCACGCAGGCGGATCTCGCGGTGGCGGCGCGGCATGCCGATGCGCCGATCTTCGAAGGGTTGGATCTGTAGGGGCTAGACGTTCAGCCGGCCGCGGCCACAATCACGCTGGCGCCGGGCGGGTCGGCGTAGAGGGCGGCGACCAGGGCTGAGCGGCGGGTGAGAACGGCGCGCTGGTTCAGAGAGCCCTTGTCGGTGATCTCGTTGGCGTCGATGGCGGCGGGCTCGGCGAGCAGCAGGATGCGAACCACGCGGGTCGAGGAGCCGGGACTTGTCGCGGCGAGCGCTGTGAGCCGGATGTGAAACGCCGCACAGACGTCGGGGTGAGCGAGTACGCGCTCGTCGGTCGCTGTGCGGTGGGACACAGGCAGCAGCGCGCGGCAGCCATCGAGGTCGGGAAAGATCAGCGCGGCGAGCGCGTTGCGGTCGTGGCCGGCGAGTACGGCGTCGCGAGCGAGGGGGCCAAGTCCCGCAATCAATCGCGTGCGCACGGCGCCGGCGCTGACCCAGGTGCCGGTCGACAGCTTGAAATCCTCCGAGACCCGGCCATCGAAGAGCAGTCCACCCGCCGGATCGCCGGGGATTGCGAAGCGCACCGCGTCGCCGAAGCAGTAGAAGCCTTCCTCGTCGAAGGCGTCGTGCGTACGCTCGGGCTCGCGCCAGTAGCCGGGCGTGATGGTCGGCCCCGCGGCGCGAATCTCGAGCTTGTCGGCCGCGGGCACGAGCTTCAGCGTCAGGCCGGGCAGCGGCGTGCCGATGTTGCCGATGGCGGCGATGGCGGCGGTCGGGACCGTGCAGGCGGGCGCAGATTCGGTCGAGCCGAAGGCGGTGACCATCAGGATGCGCGCGCCGGTGGATTCGATCGCCAGGCGGTCGAGTTCCGCCGCAATGTGCGGGCTCAAGCTCGCGCCGGAGCAGAACAGCATCTTGAGGTTACGGAAGAATGAGTCTCGAAGCTCGGCGTCGCGGCGCAGGTGGGCGAGCAGCTCCTCGTAGCCCTTCGGCACGTTGAAGTAGATGTTGGGCGAGACCTCACGCAGATTGCGCGCGGTGATGGCGATGCCGGCGGGCGTCGGGCGGCCGTCGTCGATGTAGAGCGTGCCGCCGTTGACGAGCACCAGGCCGACGTTGTGGCTGCCGCCAAAGGTGTGGTTCCAGGGCAGCCAGTCGACGAGGACCGGCGGCACTTCCCGCGCCCAGGCGAGCCAATGGCGCAGCATGGCCTGGTTTGCCGACAGCATGCCGTGGGTGGTGATCACGCCCTTGGGCAGTCCCGTCGAGCCCGACGTGTAGAGGATCTTGGCGATCGTCGCGGGGCCGACGCCGGACTGCGCGGCATCGACTGAGGCGAGCGAACCGGCGGGCTCGAGCAGCGAGGCAAAGCGCGTGGCAGGACGGTCGGGCGTGGCGCCGGTGCAGGTCGCGATCTCGACGCCGGCTGGCACCGCTGAGGCGATGGCTCGGGCGAACGGGTCCGCATCCTCGACGAAGACGAGGCCTGGCGTGAGCCGCTCGAGGATGCCGCGAAGACGGGCATGGTCCGTCGACATCAGCGCATAGGCCGGCGAGATCGGCGCGACTGGTGTGCCGGCGAGAAAGCCACCGAGTGTGATCAGCGCGTGCTCGATGCTGTTGCCGGAGAGAATGGCGAGCGGGCGCTCAGCCGACAGGCCGCGCGCGAGCAGGTGGCTGGCGATGGCGCGGGCTTTGGTGTGAGCCTCGGCGTAGGTGAGGCGCGCCCAGGTGCCGTCGGCCAAGCGCCGGGCAAGGAACGTGCGATCGGGCGCGGCTGAGGCCCAATGCTCGAGCGCGTCGGTGAGGCGCGGCGGGACTGGATCGAGCGGCTCGGTCGAGCGCACCAGCATGCTGCCGTCGGTTCGGCGTTCGAGCGCGCAGCGGAGCGTGCCGAGAGGGACGGGGCGAAGTGGTGTGATCGGCGCGAGGCTCACGGCAGCGGCAGGGTCTCGTGTTCGCGGAGCTTCTTGCCGCTGGTGGCGTCGACCTCGACCAGGCGCACGCGATAGCCCCACAGCCGCGCGACGTGCATCAGCGTGCGGTCGCACTCGTCCTTGTCGAGCAGGATGCCGTTACGCACGAAATGCGTGAGCACCAGCCGGCGGCTGCCCGAGAGGTCGGCGTCGGTGACCTGGATGTCGGGGTCCATGGCCGAGACGTCGTACTGGCGCGCCAGCATGCGGCGGACCTGCCGGTAGCCCTGCTCGTCGTGGATCGCCTGGACCTTGACGGCGGGGCGGTCGCCCTCGTCGCGCAACTGGAACAGGCGGAAGTCGCGCATCACCTGCGGCGACAGGTACTGGTGGATGAAGCTCTCGTCGCGGAACTCGGCCCAGGCCTGGCGCAGCACGCCCATGTAGTCGCTGTTGCCGGCGAAGTCGGGGAACCAGCTCTCGTCCTCCTTGGTGGGCTCGAGGCAGATGCGCTTGATGTCGCGCATCATGGCGTAGCCGAGCGCGTAGGGGTTGAAGCCACTGAAATGGCGATCCGAGAAGGCCGGCTGGTAGACGACGGCGGCATGCATGTGCGCAAACTCGAGCATGGACCCTTCGGTCACCATGTTGAGCTCGTACATGCGGTTCATGATCTCGTAGTGGCAGAAGGTGGCGCAGCCCTCGTTCATCACCTTGGTCTGGCGCTGCGGATAGAAGTACTGCGAGAGCACGCGCACGATGCGCAAGAGTTCGCGTTTCCAGCCGTCGAGCTTGGGGGCGTTCTTCTCGAGGAAGTAGAGGAGGTTTTCCTCGGGGAGCCGCAGCGCGGCCTGCTCGGCCTTCGATTCCTCGCTGCGCTCTGGATCCTTGCCCGCGGGCTTGTCCTTGGTCGGCAGCGTCCGGTAGATTTCGTTGTAGATCTCGAGCTCGTAGTCGCGGCGCCGCTGCTCGCGCTCGTGCTCCTTGCGCGGATCGAACTTGCGGCGGGGCCCCGCGGTCTTTGAGACGCCCTGGTTCATCAGCGCGTGGGCGGCATCGAGGACATGCTCGACGGCTGGGATGCCGAAGCGCTCCTCGCATTCGGATACGAACTTCTTGGCGAAGGCCATGTACTCGAGGATGGCGTCGGCCTGCGTCCACTGGCGGAACAGGTAGTTGTTCTTGAAGAAGTGGTTGTGGCCCATGGCGGCGTGCGCCATCACGAGGCACTGCATGGTCATGGAGTTCTCTTCCATGATGTAGTTGATGCAGGGGTCGGAGTTGATGACGATCTCGAAGGCGAGGCTGCGCGCTCCCTTCCGGTACATCGTCTCGTCCTTGGCGAAGCGCTTGCCGAACGACCAGTGGCGATACATCAGCGGCATGCCGATCGAGGAGTACGCGTCGAGCATCTGCTCGGCGGTGATGACCTCGATCTGGTTCTTGTAGATGTCGAGCCCCATCTCGCCGACACCGATATCCTCGATGGCGTGATAGGTCTGTCCGATCAGCTCGAAATTCCATTCGGAGCCGGTGAACAGCGGCTTCTCGAGACGTGTGAGGCCCATCAGCGCGTCGCTCCTCAGGCGG
>JANOJW010000799.1:0-3166 GCA_031418955.1 Hyphomicrobiales bacterium
AGCCACGCGCTGCGCGTTTTTCTGGGCGGGCGCGAGCTGAAGCCGCCGGCGCGGTTGCCGGTGGGATGATGCGACCCGTGGTTGAGGAATGGCGTCACGCCGACGTCGGACGATCACGCCCAACTGCAGGATTTAGGCTCAAAGCTCTTTAAACTCCGACTGCTAGTCCAGGAGGTCGGTTGAGGGCTGCTCTGGGGGCGCGTCATGGCGTTGTATCGGCTACTCAAAGCGATCGGGCTGAACTCGTCACGGCGGTCTGCCGGTGTCGTGTTTGCGAGGAACGAGCGCGGCACCGTCGCCATGCTGTGCGCATTCGCCATCATTCCCATGGTCGGGATGATCGCTATCGGCCTCGACTATGCGCGCGCCCAGCGCGTCAAGTTCGGTCTGCAGGCCGCCGCGGACGCCGCAGTGATCGCCGCCGCCCGCCTCGGCGATGCGGAAGACTCCGAGATCCAGGCGGTCGCCAATCGGTTCATGGAGGTCAACGGCGCGCACGGACGTGAGGTGCAGGCCCTGTCCGTCGTCATCAACAAGAGCGCGACCGGCGGCCCGCAGGCCTGGACCGCCATGGTGCAGCAAAGCACATCCGGCATGGCCGACGGCTTCAAGCTGCGCCTCACCGACTATCTCGCGCAGCTCGCGTGCAAGCCGCGCTGGTCGAACGGCGGCGTCGCGACCGGCGTTGCACGGCGCGCACAAGGCGTCGAGTTCAAGGGCGACATGGCGCAGCTCTACGACCGCATCTCAGCCGACGCCTGCCCCGCCTCGAAGACCATGGGCCGCCGCGCGCTGCGCAACCTGCAGACCGCCGTCGACCTCGCGAAGGGGAATTGAGGCGGGTTAGTAGGTTGGCGGCCATTGTGAGGGCGTCAATAGGCGGTGGTAAAGCAGGCACCAGAGCCTCGGTCCTTGAGTTGCTTGCAGAGCTCGCGAGCTGCCTCGAGCGAACCCGGAGGGCTTACGATCACGCGATACCAGACCCCTTTTGCGCCGAGGTCGACCTGGCGGGTCTCGATGGAGCGCCCTCCGAGAACTTCAGGATATTTCTGCTGGAGTTCCGAGATGCTCTTCAAGGCTTCTTCCTGGGTCTTTCGCGTCGTGACGACGGGCACATGGCCCTTTGCATCGGATAGGGGCTGCAGCGAGATCGTCCCATCGCGGTTGACGATGACGGTTGGCACCTTCCGCGGTTCACCACCTGCCGGCTGGGGCTTGTTGTCTTCGACGCGGTCGACGAACGCCTTTGGCGCGGGATCAGCCCTGACGGCGGCGGGGTGCGGAGACGCGTTGAGCGACTTGTAGGCGTAGGCGAGCGCGCCTCCCAGCCCGATTGCCATGGCGAGCGTGCCGATCATGTAAACAGCGTTGAGCTGGCCAGTTCTTGATGCCCGAGCGTCCTGCCTATCAGGCCGAATGATCGGCGCCGCGGCGCGTCCTGCGGACCTCTCGGGTTGACTTGGCCCGGAGCGCGCCGACAGCGCGGCGAGGCGCCTCTCTTCTCGCTCCGTGTCGATGGCCTCGACCAGTGCGTCGGCGTCACGGCCGAACCGCTCATAGCTCAAGTCGTGCTTCTGATGCAGCACCATTGCCTTCAGGTCGTCGGGCAGATCGACGAGTCGAGGGAGCTTTGCCTCCTCGACCAGGACTGGAACGACCGTGATCCGCCGTGCGAGGGCCTGCCCGATCTCGAACCGAACGAAATCGACATCGCTCTTTTCAGCCCGCTCGGCGAGCAATGGCATCCAGCGCGGACCGATGATGGCGAGCAGCACGTCGGTCTGCTCGAGAGCGGATGCCAGCACAGCGTCGAAGCGCTGCCCGGGACGCAGATTGTCCACGTCCATGAAAACGTGGGCTTCGCCGAAGGCCGCGGCCAGCTTGTCGCGAAGCCGGGCCGCGGTCTGGCGCTCGTCGTCCCGCCGGTAGCTGATGAAAATCTTCCCGGGCATTGCCCCACCAAATGAACTCAAAGGCGCTGTTCATACAGTATCGCTCCGCCGGCACGTCGTCACTCTCCGACGAGAGGCCGAGCCGCGAGCCGGTCTGTGAGGCGCGAGACCGCGCGCCATCACTTCTCCGTCTCGACCAGGCCCTTCACGAACCAGCGCTGCATCAGCACGACCACCAGTACGGGGGGGAGCATCGCGAGCATGGCGGTCGCCATCACGATGTTCCATTCGGTGAGCGCATCCGAGGTCACGATCATCTTCTTGATGCCGATGACGATCGTCTGCATGTCGTCGCGCGTGGTGATGAGCAGCGGCCACAGATACTGGTTCCAGCCGTAGATGAAGAGGATCACGAACAGCGCCGCGATGTTGGTTTTCGAGAGCGGCAGCACGGTGTCCCAGAAGAACTTCATGGGGCCGGCGCCATCGAGCTTGGAAGCCTCGACCAATTCGTCGGGGATGGTCAAGAAGAACTGGCGGAAGAATAGCGTCGCGGTCGCCGACGCGATCAGCGGCACGGTGAGCCCGGCGTAGCTGTCGAGCAGGTTGAGGTCGGCGGCGATCTTGTAGGTGGGATAGATGCGCACCTCGACGGGCAGCATCAGCGTCATGAAAATCATCCAGAACGCCACCATCCGGAAGCGGAACTTGAAGTAGACGACGGCGAACGCCGAAAGGATCGATATCGTGATTTTTCCGATCGCGATGATCGAGGCCATGATGAAGCTGTTCAGGAGCATGCGGCCGACCGGTTCGCGCGTGGTGCCGCTGGTGCCCACGAACAGCGTCTTCCAGTAGGTCTCGAAGAACAGCGGCCCTGGGGTGAGCGGCATCTGCCCGTTCGAGATCACGTCCTGCGGGTGGGTCGAGCCGACGAACGTCAGGTAGACGGGGAAGGCGACGATCGCCACGCCGATGCACAGCGCCAGATGCGCCAGGAAATTCCGGAACGGGCGGTTCTCGACCATGGCCTCTTCTCCCTCTCCCCGCCGTCTGCACTTCGTCGGGGAGAGGGTCGGGGTGAGGGGCGGCAGCACGACCTGCGTCCGTCCTCATGCCGACCCTTGAACCTCGATCTGAGAGCCTGTCTCGGAGGTTTTCGTGTGGTTTCATTGCGCTCGAAGGGTCCAGATGGCAGGAGCGTGGCGAAGTCGATACCCTAGGTATCGGCAAGTCGCGCGACGAACCAGATGGGCCGTTCGAGCACAACCGAA
>JANOJW010000800.1:0-4482 GCA_031418955.1 Hyphomicrobiales bacterium
GCCCGCAGAAGGAGCGGGCCAGCCTTGACAGCATCTGCGCGCGCCGGCGGTCGAGGATTGCGGTCGGGACGGAAGAAGCCTCTGGCGGGGTCGAACGTAAGAAGATGGACAGGGGAAGATGGTGGATGCCTCTGGGCGCCGGCTTGGGCCGGCGCGGGCTTCACCACACCGCCGGTGCCCGCTTCGAGAGTGTCAGAAAGAGGTCGACTTCCCACTTCCCTACCCACGCGCCCTAGGGGAGATCGGGCAGGGAAGCGGGAAGTCGGTGCCGCGCACGGTGCCGGCCAGCGTAGGTCACCAGGTACCGGCGCTGTAGCTGTCGCCGTGCTTGATGACGCGGCCGGAGGTGGTGAGCACGGCGAGGCGGGCGTAGAGCGTGGCGGTGCGTACGTGGCAGCGGGCGCGCAGATCGGCGAACGGCAGGGGTTTCTGGGCCTCTGCGAGGGCAGCCTCGATGCGCTGATCGAGCGAGGGCTCGGCGAGCGCGACAGGCCGCTCGCTCGCCTCCAGCGCGAGCGCCGGACCGCGGCTCACCAGCTCGATCGTGACCGGCCGGGGCGATGGCGCTGCGCGGTGCTCGATCGCGAGCGTGAGTTGTTCGCTGTCACCGTCGCGGCGCAGGTAGAGATTGCTGTCGCCCCAGGCGTGGAACTCGGAGGAGCCGCGCAGGGCCTGGCCGGCGCGCATGCCGCCGGCGCCCTTCTTGGCGTGATGGACGAGGAGCACGGCGACGCCGTGTCGGCGCTGCCGCTCGCGCTGGATGGCGAGCAGCGGCGCGACCCCACCGCTGACGGTCTCGTCGATGCGGTGCAGACGCACGAACGGGTCGAGGATCAAGAGCCTCGGCTGTAATGTCGCGACGGTCTCGGCGAGGCTGCGGCGGTCGGCCTCCATGTCGAGACGCAGGGTCGGCACGGTGATGACGAGAATGTCGAGGTCGGACAGCTCGGCGCCGGCGGCGACGCAGATGCCTTCGAGGCGCCGCCGCACGATGTGGAGTGCGTCCTCGGCGGCGTAGAGCAGCACACGTCCGGCGCGCGGCACGACGAAGCGGCGCAGGCACGGGATGCCGGCGGCGACGGCCACGGCCATGTCGAGGGCGAGGAACGACTTGCAGCACTTCGGTTCGCCGCCGACGATGCCGACGGCCTGCTCGGACCACAGGCCGGCGATCAGCCAGCGGTGCTCCTCGGCGCGCTCGGCGAGACGGTATGCGGGCTCGACGGGGAGCAGGCTCATGGGGATCGTCCGTGTTATTCGCTTCGCGACTGGGCTATCGCCCCGTCTTGAGCAAGGCTGGCCCATTCGGGAGGGAGACCCTCCCGAACCCCCCCCTTCTTGCGAGTAGATGAGGGGCGGTCGGGTGGGTGTCCCTCCGGCGGAGCACGACGCTGGCCTCGTCGCGCGCCTCGCGCGCGCTTCACCGGCGTTGCCTCGCAGGTCTCGGCTCCGGCACGGGCGGCGTGGCGCACATCTCGAGGAACAGCTTCTCGTCGATGTGTCGGGCCTCGCGCTGTGCCGCGATAGAGAGCAGCTCGCCGGCGATGTTCATGAGCGCACGCGGGTTGCCGGCAGCGTGGTCGGCGAGCGACGCAATCAGCTCGGGCGTCATCAGCTTGACGGCACCGGCCTTCTGCAGCGCGTGCACGATCAGCTCGGCCAGCTCGTCTGGTGTCGCACGCTCCAAGGCGAGGCGCACCCGCATGCGGCTGCCGAGCGGCGCCAACTCGTCGGAGCGCAGCCGTTCCAGCAGGCGGCCGTCGCCGGCGAGCACGACGGTGAGCAGGATGTGGCTGTCGAGGCGGGCGGAGGACAGCAGGCGCAACTCGCCGAGCACGGCGGGCAGCATCTCCTGGGCCTCGTCGACGATGAGGACGGGGCGCGACAGCGCGGCATCGATGTGGGTCTGCCAGCGATCCCGCAGCAGCTTGGCGCCGCCCCAGCGGTTGGCCGGGCGCAGCTCGACGCTGAACAGATCGCCCATCTCGCGATAGAAGTCGGGCAGGCCGGCCTGCGGCCGCGTCAGGATGCCGACCTTGACGTCGCGTTGTGCGCCGAGGCGCTCGACCAGAATGCGCAAGGTGACGGACTTGCCTGTTCCCGGTGCACCGGTCACCAGCGCGAAGCCGCCTTCGCCGACCAGCTGCTCGGCCCGCCAGCAGAACGACTCCGTGCGTCGTGACACGTGCAGCGCCTCGACCGGCACATCGGGCTGGAATGGGTTCCACTTGAGGCCGTAGAGGGCGAGCATCTTCTTGTTCACGAGGCCTCTCCTTCGTCGTCGGAACCTTCATCCTTGGGCAGATAGGCGGGCGGCAGACCGGTGCTCGCCTGCCTGTCGAGCAGGTGCTGCAGCAGCGGCGGAATCGGTGACGCCGGCGCTGATGGCGCCGGCTCGGTCGGAGGCCGGCCGAGCGGCTCCAGCGATCGGCGCACGCCGCTGGCATTCGCTGCCTTGTCCTGCGGATAGAGGCGGGCGAGCACGGTGCCGGTGCGCTCATCGACGAGGTGGACGAGGGAGAGGTCCCATTCGGCGTAGCGCACCTCGATGCGGGTGAGGTGCCGATAGCGGTTGGGCAGCTCGAAGCGGCGTCCATTGATGACGATGGTGCCGTCGGTTCTGCGCTGCGTGCGCGTGTCGGAGCGTGTGAACGCAAGCCGCAGCGCATCGCTGTCGGGACAGGTGCGCGCCACTGTCGGGCCGGCGAGGAAGCGGGCGATCGGCGCCTCGCCGATCTCGGAATGACGCTTGCCGTTGTAGTCCTGCTCGCCCCAGGCCTGGGTTGCCTCGTTCAACAGCGCCAGGGTGAGGTCGGGCACGTGCTCCAGCATGGCGATGAGGCGGCCTTCGAGCGGTCCCCAGAAGGACTCGAGCTTGGCGTTCATATAAGGTGAATACGGAAGAGTTGGCTGGTGCAGGATGCCGAGGCGAGCAAGGCCTTGCGCGATCTCGGCGGCCGTCATCGCCGCGCCGTTGTCGCTCATCAGCGCGCGCGGCAGGCCGCGCTTCTGGAACGCCTGGCTCAGGCCGTGGGCGACGTTCGCGGCGTTCTCGGCCAGATACCACTGCAGGTGACAGGCGAGCCGCGAGCGATCATCGATGACGCCGCACAGGATCGGCGTCATCCACGCGCCCGATGGCATGAGCACCTTCCTTGAGCCGACGTGGCAGTCGAGGTGCCAGAGCGCGCCCACATACTCGGCCTCGTAGCTCCTGACCTCGCGCTCGGCGAGGCGGGCCTCGGCCCGCTGTGCGCCACTGGTGGTGCGCGAGGTGAGCCGACGGCGCTTGTCGAGACCGTTGGCGCGCATGAAGCGGCGCAGCGTGGCGTAGGACGGCACGGGCCGCAGCTCGGGCCGCGTCTGGCTGAGCGCGACGAGGTTGTCGTGGTGGAGCTGCACGCTCCAGCTCTTGTGCGCCGCGTACTGAGCGAGCACGGCCTGGCGCACGGGCTCGCTGATCGTGTGCTGCCGGCCGGCATTGACGCGCACCTTGCGCCGCAGCACGCCGACCGGATCGGTGCGCTCGCGCAGGGCACGATAGTACCAGCGCTCGATGGTGGAGAAGCCGAAGCGGACCGGCTCACCAGTCGTGGGATGCACCCACGTGCGCTCGGCCAGAGCCGCGATCTCGGCCTTCAACTCGCCCTTCGGCGGCGGCGCGGCCAAGAGCTGTCCGACGACCGAGAAGCGCAGGTGGCTCCATCGCTCGTGGGCACGCGGAACTCGTGTCGGCTGGGGCATGCGGCGCTCCTCTCATCACGAAGCGCCGAGCGTAAGCGTGGTGGCGAGGCACTGACGAGAAGCGAACTTCTGCGGATGCTCGTCGACCGTCATCGAGCGTGGCAGCTTCCTCCGGTGATGGGCGCAAGGAAGCGCAGGAGCGCGACCAGCCGATCGGCATCATTGCCGGCGAAGCGATCGAGAAGCGTGCCGGGCAGCCGTCCGCCTTCGACCGGCGGCATGAACGCCGCCCGTGCCGCACGCCAGAACGGCGTGGTGGTGAAGGCGTCGCGCCACCACCTGCGCCAGCGTGCGACGGTGCGGCGATCGACGCGGACCACCTTCGACAAGCACGCCAGTCGGGCGTCGCTCACGCCATGCTGCAGCATGGCGATCAGCACGACGATCGCGGCGACGTAGACGCGCCGGCCGAGGAAGCGCAGCGACGGCGGCGTCTCGCGCGAGCGGCAGCCGTCGAGCGCGCAGCAGAAGCTGAAGCGTCTGTTGTGCTCGGGCCCGAGCTGGCACGGTCGTCCGCGCGGCTTCCTCGGGTAGGGTGCCGCGTGCAGCTTGCCGCCGCACGCGCACCCGTCGGCACGGGCCTGGTCGGCGAGATCACGATCGCAGGCGAGCAGGAGGTCGTGGAATCTGCTATCGGCGATAAGGGTTGCGTACAAGGATGATGCGCTCCTCGATCCAGGACACGACCCCGATGGCCAAGCCCGGACGCAACGATCGCTGCCCCTGCGGCAGCGGCAA
>JANOJW010000801.1:0-4499 GCA_031418955.1 Hyphomicrobiales bacterium
AGCCACGCGCTGCGCGTTTTTCTGGGCGGGCGCGAGCTGAAGCCGCCGGCGCGGTTGCCGGTGGGATGATGCGACCCGTGGTTGAGGAATGGCGTCACGCCGACGTCGGACGATCACGCCCAACTGCAGGATTTAGGATGACTTGTCCAAAGCGCTTCTTGAGATCGAGTGCGCCCTGCGTGCCGCGTGCTGCGCGCAGCACGAGCTGCGAGCCCATGCTGTGCACGACGATGTCGAGCTTGGGCGTGCCCCGCCCGTACTCGCGTGGCGGCCGTTGCGCGCGCATGATCGTCGCCATGAACTGCTCGAGGTAAGGTTCGGACTGCTCGGCCCGGTCGAGATCCGTGATGTAGTCGAACACGCTCGCCCGTGTCGGCCAGCTATAGGCGTAGATCAAACCGGGATAGCCGGTGTCGACAGCCAACTGGCCGGCTCGCGTGATCGCCTCGTCGAAAGGCACGTTGTAGCCGTGCACAAACAGCAGCGCGCGGTTCTCGTCCAGCTCCGTGCCCTCGTTGATGAAGCGCATGCGTCCGCCCTGCTTCAGGGTCGTGATTCGTGTGAGGGTCGCAGACTTGGCCACAGCTGTCGTGCCGCCGGGAGGCCGGGCGGGGACCGACACATCGGCGCAACCGACCGCGAGTTGCCCGCCGAGTTCGGCGTCGAAACCGGTGCCGGTCGTGGCTCTGCGGCGGTCGGTGCCGAACACCACACGCACGGTGGTCGCCTCGGGGCCAGGCGGCGGCAGCGGCCCGCAGTCATTCATGTAGACGAACTCGTGGAGGTTATCGCGCGGAAACCAGGAGGCGATCGCATTGCTGATCCGGCGCACCTCGGTTTCATGGCGCAGGTTGAATACGATCCGGAAGGCGATCAGCTCTGAACCGCGCTGGAACACGGTCATGTAGAAGCCTTCGCTGCGAACCTGCGGCGTCGGGCCTTGCGTGCCTTCGACGGTCAGCCGATCGGCAGACGACTCTTCCCAACGGATCTGGACGTTGAGCCTCTGCCAGGGGAAGCGATTGCGCCAGGATGCGACGGTTTCGCCGCCCTGAGCCGTGCGCATCACATACATGCGGATCGACTTGTCGGCCGAGATCCATTCGAGACCAGTGTCGTACGGCGTCGTGATCTTCTGCGTGGTGCCTCCGGCAAACAGCGCCGTCGGCACGCCGACCGTGAGGCCACTATGGACTTCCTTCACGCGAGTGAACCCGACCCGTGTCCTGACGGCTGCGGCTTCGTCGGCCAGTCGCGCGCCCTCGGCAGCCGTGAGGTCGACTGGCCCTTGGGCCGGCACGAGAACGGGCGCTGGCGGCGGGGTTCCCGGCGTCGCGTCGGGTGTGGCGGGAGCACCTGTCGGCGTTGGCAGCGCGGGTGGCGCGAGGGACAGCTTGAAGCTCTGCAGGGCGTCGCGCAGATCGCCGGGCGAAACCTCGTCGACCTCGGCGTCGAGATGCCCGGTCCAGATCAGATGCTCCTCGATCTCGAGCAGCTGCTTGTGACTGATCTTGCGACCGTCGATAGTCTGGGCCGCCAATGGTGTCGCCGCGGCGAGGCAAAGCAGCAGACCAATCATGCATCGCAATATCACCGAACACCTCCATCAACCTGGCAATGCGTCGAGCGTAGTGGGGGCACCGGGCGCAATCAAGTCTATGACCATAGCCTGCTCTCTGCCTCTCACACCCGCTCAGTCGCCTTCGCCCCAGCCCCGTACTTCCGCGCGATGTAGTCCTCGACGATGGCCTTGAACTCGGCCGCGATGTTGGGCCCGCGCAAGGTCATCGCCTTTTTGCCGTCGATGAACACCGGTGCGGCCGGCGTCTCGCCCGTACCCGGCAAGGAAATGCCGATGTCGGCGTGTTTTGACTCGCCCGGCCCGTTGACGATGCAGCCCATCACCGCCAGGCTCAGGCCCTCGACGCCCGGATAGCGGACTTTCCATTCGGGCATGCGGTCGCGCAGCATTTGCTGGATGTCGCGGGCAAGCTCCTGGAACACCGTCGAGGTCGTGCGCCCGCAGCCCGGGCACGCGGCCACGATCGGCATGAAGGTGCGCAATCCCATGGTCTGCAGCAACTCTTGCGCCGCCTGCACCTCGAGCGTGCGGTCGCCGCCGGGCTCGGGGGTGAGCGAATAGCGGATGGTGTCGCCGATGCCCGCCTGCAGCACGATGCCCATCGCGGCGGACGACGCGACGATGCCCTTGGAGCCCATGCCGGCTTCCGTCAGCCCCAAATGCAGCGCATAGCGGCAGCGGGCCGCCAACATCGTGTAGACGGCGATCAGGTCCTGCACCGCCGACACTTTTGCCGAGATGAGGATGCGGTCGGCGCCCAGGCCCAATTCCTCGGCGCGCTCAGCCGACATGAGCCCCGACTGCACGATCGCCTCGTGCATCACCTGGCGCGCGGTGAGCGGCGCACCGGCCTTCGCGTTCTCGTCCATCAGGTGCGTCAGCAGCTCCTGATCGAGCGACCCCCAGTTGACGCCGATGCGCACGGGCTTCTTGTACGTCATCGCCATCTCGATGATCGCCGAGAACTGCCGGTCCTTCTTGTCCTTGAAGCCGACATTGCCGGGATTGATGCGATACTTGTCCAGCGCCTGTGCGCACGCTGGATTCTGGCCGAGTAGCGTGTGCCCGTTGTAGTGGAAATCGCCGATGATCGGCACGCTCACGCCGCGCTTTCGCAAGCCGTCGCGGATGTGCGGCACGGCTTTGGCTGCCTCGTCGCGGTCGACGGTGATGCGCACGAGTTCCGAGCCGGCGCGAGCCAAGGCGGCAACCTGTGCGACCGTGCCCGCAACATCAGCGGTGTCCGTGTTGGTCATCGACTGCACGACGATCGGCGCAGCTCCGCCGACGGTGACGCCGCCGACATCGACGGGGATCGAGGCGCGGCGTGGAGCGGGTTCGTTCGATGCGGTCATAGTCGTCCCGTGCGTTGATGCGGCAGCTCGACCGCCAAATCGGGACGAGCCGACCGCGGCCTGTCGCTCAGTACTACCCCGTTCCCGCGATGCACGACAGCGGCAGCGCGCCCCCAATCGCTGCCCGTCGTCGACACAGGGCCGCGCACCGCCGCAATGCCCATTTCGAGCATTGGCCGTCTTCAAAACGCCGTTGAAATTCCACAGTTTCTCCTGAACGACAGCGCACCTTGTCCCAAGGCGGGACAACAGATTTCCACCTTTGCAAGGAGATGCGCCATGACTTTGCGACACGCCCTGCCGCTGATCGCGGCCTCGCTCGCTGCCCTGCCGTTGTTCGTGCGCGCAGCCGTCGCCGAGCCGCCGCCCCAGGTCGGCTCGCCGATCACGCACGAGAACATCGCGGTCTATTTTCTGCGCGGGGCCTCCGCTTCAGGCCCCATCCCCGATACCCTGCAGGAGGCCTTGGCCAAGGGCTCGGTGATCGTGCACGAGACCGGCGAGGTGCAGGAGTTGAAGATCGAGAACCGGGGCGATCGACCGGTGTTCGTGCAGTTCGGCGACATCGTGAAGGGCGGCCAGCAGGACCGCGTGCTCACCATCAGCATGGTGCTCGAGCCGAAGTCGGGACTGGTGCCGGTCGGCGCCTACTGCGTCGAGCAGGGCCGCTGGGCGGCCCGTGGCAAGGAGGACGTGCGCCGCTTTGCCGAGGCCGCCGAATTGATGCCCTCGCGCGAGGCCAAAATCGCGATGGCTAAACCCTATACCGCAAAGCCCGCCGATCCGGCAGCAAACCCGCCCGTGCGCCAGGGCTTCGTTGCCGGCGGTATCAATCCGCCGCCCTTGCCGCGCCAGCAGCGGCTCGAAGAGTTGGAGCGGTTCGTCCAGCAGCGGGGGCCGCGGGGTGGCGACAGCCAGGGCGAAGTGTGGCGCAGCGTCGGCCTCGTGCAGCAACAATTGGCCGGTGCACTCGACGCCCCAGTCGCCTCTGACAAATCGCGCACCAGCCTCCAACTTTCGCTCGAGAACGAGCGTCTGCAGACGGCGCGCGCGGGCTATCTCGCGGCGATCGAACCTGCGGGGCTGGCGGGCGACGACATCGTCGGCGTCGTGTTCGCGGTGAACGGCCGCGTCGCCAGCGCCGACGTGTATCCCTCGAACGGCCTGTTCCGGAAGATGTGGCCGAAGCTTGCACGCGCTGCCGCGACGGAGGCGCTGGCCAAGACCAAGGACACCGTCGAGGCCGCACCGTCGCCGCAGACCGTCGCCGAGTTGCTGGCAGCCGCCGCTGGTGGCGAGAAGTCCGAGCGCGAGATTGCCGGCCGCACCCGCATCGAGGCGCGCTCGACGCCAAAATCGGTGCAGGTCGAGACGCGCTCGCTGACGGGCCAGATGGTGCACCGGAACTACATCGCCTACTGAGGCGCCGGCGGCAGTTCATTTGGCAGGCGGGCCGCATCAACGGCCCGGCCTGGGCTTTCAGACCTTGCCACCGATGATGACTTTCTCTTCGACCGTGTAGCTCTTGATCGCGCCGATCATGGTCGCGCCGTGGTCGCGCA
>JANOJW010000802.1:0-3885 GCA_031418955.1 Hyphomicrobiales bacterium
GCGCACGACGCCGGCAAGATGTTCGCCGACCGGATCGACAAGCTGACCGGCGGCACCTTGAAAATCGAGTTGCACCCGGGCGGAACGTTCGTTCCCCCATTCGAGGTGCTCGACGGCGCCCACAAGAAGGTCATCGATGGCGCCGTGTCGATCGACTACTACTGGGTCGGTAAGAACAAGGCCGCAACCCTGTTCTCGAACACGCCGGCCGGCGTGGTCGGTATGGACCACATGGACTTCCTCGGCTGGATGTACGAGGGCGGCGGCCTGGCGCTCTACGACGAGCTTTGGAAAGAGATGAAGGTCAACATCGTCGCCCTCCCGCTCTACGCCCCGAGCCCACAGGCGCTCGGCTGGTTCCGAAAGCCGATCGAGGGCCTCGCCCAGTTCAAGGGCATCAAGTGCCGCCAGACCGGCATCTCGGCCGAGATCTACGCCAAGATGGGCATGGCGGTCGTCAACATGCCGGGCGGCGAGATCGCGCCGGCCGCCGAGCGCGGCGCCATCGATTGTGCCGAGTGGGTCGGCGGCATCGAGGATCTGCGCCTCGGTCTGCATCTGATCTGGAAGAACCACTACACGCCGGGCATGCACGAGTCAGGCTCGATCGCCAACGTGTTCTTCAACAAGGAGGTCTACGACGCCCTGACCCCGGTGCAGAAGGAAGTCATCAGGTCGGCAGCGACCGAGGTGTTCATCCGCTGGGGCATCTGGTGGCAGAAGCTGAACGCCGAGGCGCTCGAGGAAATGGTGACGAAGCACAACGTCAAGATCCTGCCGACGCCTCCCGAGATCAACATCGAATTCATGAAGGCGTGGGACGAGGTGGCGGCAGCCGAGTCGGCGAAGAACCCGTTCTTCAAGAAGGTCTACGACTCGCAAAAGGCTTATGCGGCGAAGGTCGTGCCGGCGAAGCGCTTCATGTTCCCGCCCTACACGCTCGGCGCCGACCACTACTTCCCGCCGAAGAAATGATCGTTTCGACGTCTACGCTAACGCGAAAGGCCGCCGTCTGGCGGCCTTTCTGCGTGAATGGAATCGCTCAGTACCAGTAGCCCGGCCAGCGATAGCGCGGGCGCAGCTCGTTGGGGCCTAGCCCGACAAGCGTGAACATCGGCTCCTCGGTGATCGAGATCGGCGGCACTGAGGTCGCCGCGACTTCGCGCAGCCTTGCCACGCGCTCCGACGTCTCGGGATGCGAGCGCAACAGCGAGGGCTGTGGAATGCGGCGCGCGGGTACGGGGAGCATCAGGTCCTCCCAGAAGCGTCCCTCGAGCCGCTCGAGGGAAGCCAGCGCCGAGGCAAGCCCAAGCGGGTCGCCGGTGAGGCCCGCTGCCTCCATGTCGGCGTCGAACTCGCGGGTGCGCGACAGCGCGAGTTGCAACAGGCTCGCCACGGTCGGTGCGAGATAGAGCAGCAGAATGGCGAACCACGGGACCGTGTTCAGATCGAACAGCAGCAGCGGAATGTTGAGCAGCCCCAGGAACACCGCGAAGTAGGCGAGGCCTTGCGTGAACTTGGTCATGGCGTCGGCGAGGCCCATGACGAACAGGTCGTTGTTGCGGATGTGGCTCATCTCGTGAGCGAGGACGCCCGCCACCTCGCGCAGCGACATGCGCCGCAGCAGGCCCTCGGTCACCGCGATCGCAGCATGATCGGGCGTGCCTGTGGCAAAGGCGTTGAGCGTGTTGCTCGGCACGACGTAGAGACGCGGATGTGCCTTCAACTCGGCCCGGTCGGCGAGGATCGCGACGAGCCGCGTGAGCTGGCTCCCGCGACCTGAGTCGACTGCTTGCGCGCGGTACAGGCGCATCACGGTTTCGGGCGTGATGCGTGGGCCGAGCAGGAATACGGCGCTAACCGCCACAACCGCGACGAGCGCGCTGATCCATCCGCCGATCAGCCAGGCGGAGAACAACATGATGCCGCCGATGCCGCCGACAAGCAGCGCCGAGTGCAGCGTATTATGCCACTCGTGCTCGGCGAAGCGCTGCTTGTCGAGAAACGGGCTCATGCGATCCTCGGTGGCGGGCGTGATAAACCGTCGGCCGCGAGGGTATATGGTGAGTCGCGAAAGGGCAGAAAAGACCATCACGCGCCGGTTGGTACTGGGCAACCGAAGGCGCAAGAAAGTATCCCTCAGCCGGCGCCCGGCGTTTTGGGATCGAAGCCCACGAACACTTCGAACTCGCCCGGCCGCGACCCTTCGGGGATCGTGAAGGTGACGGTGCGCACCGACGAGAAGAAGCCAATCGGCTTGTCTGCTGTGACCGCGACGTCGATGTTGGCTTTATCCTGCGTCACGCGCTCGCGTTTGGCGTCGGTGACGAACACGTTGACCGGCAGCGCGACGCTGCCAGCCCGGCCCTTCGGCCCAAGCAGCACGCGGCCCGAAAAGCCGTACTTCACGGTGACGCGGTTGCCCTCGATCTGGCATTCGCGCGCGGTCTGGGTGATTTCACCGCGGTGCATGACGGCGAGACCGTCGCCGACGCGGCCCTGCTCGTAGATGGTGACGTGGTGATCGCGCGGCCACACCTGGAAGCGTGGGCATCCACCGGCGACATCGCCGCCGACGCCCATGGCCTGGTCGGACTTGGCGGCGGTCAGCATTTTTTCCTGCGTCAACGGCTGGCCCGCAGTCTTGCTGGCGGAGCCGCCGCCCAGAATACCGCCGCCGATTCCAGACGTCAGCGAGGACAGCCCGCAACCGCCGAGCGCCGTGGCGACGGCGACGAAGGCCGCGAAAGACGCAGCCCGTGCGATCTGTGGTGTAATGGATCCCGACACCCGTTCCCCGTCCGATCTGTGCCGCCGCGTCTTGTGCGCCGCTGGCCCTGCCCCGAACCCCGATGGCTCACATTGGCGCTTGTTGCTGTTCTGAGTCAAGTGTAGCACCTCGTTCACGCACCGTTGTGCGCCACAACACCTGGCGAAACACTCTCTCACGTCACCGAGCGAGACATGCCTCTATCACCCGGCCGATCGACGGCCACCCGACGCCCACTGAAAGTCCTGCTCGCTGCCCCTCGCGGCTTTTGCGCGGGCGTCGATCGAGCGATTCAGATCGTCGAACTGGCCTTGAAGAAATTCGGCCCGCCCGTCTATGTCCGTCACGAGATCGTTCACAACAAGTTTGTCGTGGACGAATTGAGGCGCAAGGGCGCCGTGTTTGTGGAAGATCTCTCCGAGATCCCCGATACCGAGGCGCCTGTGATATTTTCGGCACATGGAGTGCCGAAGTCGGTGCCGGCGGCAGCTAAGTCGCGGCGGATGTTCTACCTTGATGCCACCTGCCCGCTGGTCTCCAAGGTCCACGTCGAGGCGCAGCGCCATGACGAGCAGGGGCTCGAGATCGTCCTCATCGGTCACGCCGGCCACCCGGAGGTGATCGGCACCATGGGCCAGTTGCCCGACGGCGTCGTGCAGCTGATCGAGACGGTCGAGGATGCGCGCCGCTTTACCCCCCGCGATCCAGCCCGCCTCGCCTACATCACGCAGACCACGCTTTCTGTCGACGACACCGCCCAGATCGTGGCCGTGCTCCGAGCGCGATTCCCCGCGATCGTCGGCCCACATAAGGAAGACATCTGTTACGCGACAACCAACCGGCAGGCGGCCGTCAAGGCGATTGCGCCGGGCGCCGACTGCGTGATGGTGGTCGGCGCCCCCAACAGCTCCAACTCGCTGCGCCTGGTCGAGGTGGCCGAGCGTGCGGGCTGCAAACGCGCGCTACTCGTCCAGCGCGCGAGCGAGATCGACTGGTCAGCGCTCGACGGCGTCGCCACGCTCGGCATCTCGGCTGGCGCCTCGGCGCCCGAAGTGCTGGTCGACGAGATCATCGCCGCATTGCGCGCGCGCTTCGACGTGACGGTCGAGCAGGTG
>JANOJW010000803.1:0-8165 GCA_031418955.1 Hyphomicrobiales bacterium
CATTTCCCGATAGTTCATTCCTCGCCATGCCGCCGTACCCCCTTGATGAAAGTCGCCAAGGTGTACCAGTAGCAGGCGTTGACCATTACGTCAATGAGGCATGTCCTGTAGCATGTCCTGTAGCATGTCTGGTAGCAGATCGAAAGCGCGTCATCCCGGCACCACGCCCCGGCTCGAACTTCCATCGTCGCAGCCGCAGAACGGTGCAAACTTCTGGGAGTGCATGACATTCCTCACAGCGTGCCCATGCAACAGGTAGTCACCTTCGAGGCACACAGAGGCATCTGCCGGTTTTCCAGGTCAACCTGATCGGCACGTTCCTGATGATGGCGAAATGCGCGGCCGGCATGCAGGCCCTGCAGCCCATAATGCCAGACGGCGAACGCGGTGTGATGGTTTGCACAGCGTCGATCGCCGCCGAGGACGGCCAGATCGGCCAGGTTGCCTACGCCGCATCCAAAGGCGGCGTGCTTGCAATGACGCTGCCAGTCGCCCGCGATCTGGCGCAAAGCGGCATTCGGGTGGCGACGATCATGCCAGGCCTCTTCCATACACCGATGTTCGACGGGCTGCCGGAGGACTCGCGCCGCGCGCTGGCCGCCTCGGTGCCGTTCCCCTCGCGGTTGGGCGCGCCGGTGGAGTACGCCGCACTCGCGGTCCATATTTGCGAGAACGCGATGCTGAACGGTGTTGGGATCCGTCTCGATGGCGCTGTCCGGCTGGCGCCGCGCTGAGGCCCAGCCCGCCGGATTGTAGTTCTTTATCCGTGCCGTCGGTTACCGCATTGATTTCGGTTGGCAATTGTGGAATGGCCAACTAGGTTCGCCGTCAATCGAGTAGTTGGTGGCGGCCTCGGGATCTCGTAAATGTTGCGGCGTATCGGTGATTTAGCCCAAGGGGCGTTGCAGCGGAGCGGCGTTCGGGCGACGATTTATGTCGGGCTGATCGGCGTTTCGGCTATTGCCGCCGCCATCGGTGCACACTCCCTGTTCGACCAGATGGTCATGGCCGTCGACGGACCGGTTTCGCGGGTACTGCGCGCCGAGCAAGGTCGAGTAGAGGCCAGTAGCGGCCGCGTGACGCTGAGCCAGGACTGGCACGAGCGTATTCGGACGCCCGACTTCTGGCGCGATCGCGCAAGGCCTGCGCCGCAACGGCAGAATTGGCCCGCTCCCGGCGACGTCCGTGTGCAGCGGCCCAACCTCTGGCAGTCGCCCGAGCCGATGCGGCGGTCCGGCGAAGGCGACGGCGAGGCCACCTATCGCACGGTGTGCGTGCGCCTGTGCGACGGCTATTTCTTCCCCGTCAGCTTCGCCACCAGCGAGGACGGCTTCGCCCGCGACACGGCGCAATGCGAGAAGAGCTGCAGCGCGCCGACGCGGCTCTATGTCTACAAGAACCCCGGCGAGGATCCGGCCTTCATGCGCACACCGGAGGGACAGCCCTACTCGAGCCTGCCGACGGCAAACCTGTTCCGCACCAGATATGACGCCCAATGCCGCTGCACGCCCCAGCCATGGCACAAGGCCGAGCTGGACCGGCACCGGGTGTATGCCCTTGAAGCGGCGCTTCGCAAAGGCGATCGGGACGCGCGCCAGCAACTGGCGCACCTCAAGGCTCAGCAGGAGTCGGACCGGCGCCTCCTCGAGCTGCGGCGCACGGCGGCACTGGCGAGCATCAGGGCCGGCAGCGTGGCCGTGCGCACGCCGCTGCTGCCGAAGATCGCGCAAGCACCCATAGCCAATTCGCCAGCGCTGGTCGCAGCCCCGCCGCTCGTCGCGGGTGTCCCGGCAATCGCGCCACCGCCGAAGGGTCAGCTCGCACAGCGGCCAGCTCCCGTGCGCAGCGCCGCCATTGGCGGCGACTTGATGATCATGCGGCTCGGCGTTCAGCCGTCGACCTCGCAGACGGTTGGGGTGTCGACGAAACGTAAACGCAACCGGCGCTGATCGACCGGGCACGGTCCCGTCGTTGGCCGCGACCCCAGTTCAGACTTTATTCTTGCTTCTGTCGCATTCTGAGACGCAGAGGGGCAGCGGCCGCCATAGCGTCGCTGCGCCTGCTTGGGTGTCGCGTTTCCGAGTCCTTCATGCGTACCGCGTCGCGTTTCCGTCTCCTGATGTTTGCCGTCGCGCTCTCGTGGAGCGGACCGGCACTAGCACAGGGACTTTTCGAATCGCTGTTTGGCGGCGGGCAATCGCAACGGCACACGGCGCCCGCGCCCGGCCCTCGGCAATCCTTGCCGCCCCCCGTGCAACCGGCCTTTGGCTATCGCACGCCCACCTACAACCCGTTCCGCACGCCCGGACCGCGAGAGGCCGACGATCAGTCAGCCCAGCAGTCTCGTTCCGGCTCCTATCGCACCATGTGCGTGCGGATGTGCGACGGCTTTTACTGGCCGATCAGCCACAACGTGGCGCGCTCGAGCTTCTATCGCGATGCCAACGCCTGCCGCGCCAGCTGCGGCGAGGACGCCAAGCTGTTCTTTCACGCGGCGAGCGAAGGTGACGCTGGCCAGATGGTCGACCTGCAGGGCCGGGCCTACGCCAAGCTTTCGACCGCCTTCAGATATCGCAAGACACAGATCGCCGGGTGCCGGTGCAAGCCAGAGCCCTGGATGGCGAGCGAGATGAGCCGCCATCAGCTCTACGCGCTCAATGAGACGACGGAGGAGCGCCAGCGGCGGCTCGCGCGGTTCGCGCATGTAATGACGCCGACGGGGCCGGTGCTCGGCTTCGAGGGGCCAATCGTACTGACTGCGGCGACCATCGGACAGGGCGCTGCACGCTCGATTGCCAGCGGCGAGGCGAGTATAGATGCGCCGGCGGCGGTCGCCGTCGCCGAGCCCGACCCGCAACGCGGACGCAAGCCACGCGCCGACCGCGTCGTTGACCGCGCTGTCGCGCCGCCGCGCGAGCAGTTCCAACGCGCCAGCCTGACCAAGCCTGCGCCATCGCCAGCGCCGGTGCCGCGCGGTCAGGTCTACCCACAACCGCCACAAGCGCAACCGCAGCCCAAGGGGTTCTTCGGCGGCGGGTTCGGTGGCGGCGGCGGCAGTCGATGGCCGGGTGATCGATAAGTCGGTTCACGTCGACGACACGGCGATCCGATCCATGGCCGTGGCGAGTTCCAGATCGAGCTTGGTCAGCCCGCTCGCATCGTGCGTGGCGAGGGTCACATCGACCTTGTTCCACACGTTGAACCATTCGGGATGATGATTGAGCTGCTCGGCGACGAGGGCTGCGCGCGTCATGAAGCCGAACGCCGCGTTGAAGTCCGTGAAGACGAACCGCCGGGTGATGGCTTCGCGGCCAGCGACCATCGACCAGTCTGGCAGCTTGGCGAGACCCGCGGCTCGCTGGGCGTCCGTCAATCGCTGAGGCATGGGCGCTACTCCGGTTCGCGGCCCATCACATTGACCGCGGACCGGCACGCCGCGCAAGGCTGCGGCTTGTCACTTGCCCGATGCGGCGCGCCTCAGTCGGTCGCCTAGCGAGCCGTAACGGGGTTGGCCCCGCGTTCTTTCGGTTGCAAACGGGGGGCGGAGAACTATAGTCCGCCGCGACTTCTGCGATACGACGGGCGGAGCCGGAACCTCAGGTGACCGGCGTCCGCTATCGTGTTTGCGTGCACCGCTTCCTCGAGGGTCCCATGCTGCTGTTCATCTCGCCGGCCTATGCGCAGTCGGGCGCTCCCGACCCGATCATGAGCTTCCTGTTCCCGCTGCTGCTGGTGCTGCCGATCTTCTACTTTCTGGTGATCCGGCCGCAGCAGATGCGCGTCAAGCAGCACCGCGAGATGGTCGAAAAGGTGCGCCGAGGCGACACGGTGGTGCTGGGTAACGGCTTCATCGGCAAGGTGACCAAGGTCAAGGAGGGCGAAAGCGAACTCGAAGTGGAGTTCTCCGACACCCTGAAAGTGCGCATCACACGAGGCTCGGTCGCCGAGGTGCGCGGCAAGGGCGAGCCGGTCAAAGAGGCCACTTGAGCCCAGCTCGGCCGCGCTCCGGCCGCACCCGCAATCGCGCCGCAACCGAAGGCTGACGTGCCGCCATGCTGCATTTCCCGCGCTGGAAAGTGATCTCCATTGTCGTCACATGTCTGGCGGGACTGTTGTTCTCGCTGCCGAACATGTTCGCCAAGGAGCAGGTGGACACGTGGCCTTGGCCGATGCCCAAGGCACAGATCCCGCTCGGCCTCGACCTGCAGGGCGGCGCGCACCTGTTGATGGCCATGGACAGCGACCGGCTCAAGGTCGAGTGGACGCGGACGCTGCGCGAGCAGGCCCGCGCCGCACTCGTCAATGCCACCCCGAGGATCTCTCCTGAGCTGGTGAGTGTCGTCGGCAGCAGCGTGCAGGTACGCCTGCAGAAGCCCGAGGACATGGACGCGGCTCTGCGCGTCTTGCGCTTGCTGAGCGAGGAGACCGGCAGCCCGGTGCTCGGCACGAACGCGCCGAGCCTCGACGTCGTGCGAGGCGAGGGTGGCGTCATCACGCTGACTTTGACGCCCGCCGGCATCAAGAAGCGCCTCAGCGACACGGCGAACGCGTCCATCGAGACGATCAATCGCCGCATTAACGCCTTGGGAACCGCGGAATCGACCGTGACCCGGCAAGGCGACGACCGCGTGCTCATCCAGTTCCCGGGCTTGCAGGATACCGCCGAGCTCAAGGACCTTTTGAAAGGTACGGCGAAGCTCACGTTCCACGACGTGCATCCGACCATGTCGGCCGAGGAGGCCCAGCAGGCCGGCGTTCCGACCGGTTTCAAGATCTATCCGTCCGAGCGCGATGATGGCCGGTACCTGCTCAAGGAGGATCCGGTCGTCGCCGGCGACCAGCTTGCCAGTGCCCAGCCCGAGCTCAATCAGCAGACTGGCGAGTGGGTGCTGGCGTTCCGCTTCAAGCAGATCGGCGCGAGGGATTTCAGTCGCTACACCCAAGCCAATGTCGGCCGCCCGTTCGCTATCGTGCTCGACGAGAAGGTGCTCTCCGCGCCCAATATCCGCGAGGCGATCACCCAAGGCAGTGGTCAGATCTCCGGTGGCTTCACCGCCGGCAGCGCCAATACACTCGCCGTGCAGCTCCGCTCCGGTGCGCTGCCAGCCAAGCTCACCATTGTCGAGGAGCGCACCGTCGGACCCTCGCTGGGCTCCGACTCGGTTGCCGCCGGCAAGCTCGCCGCAACGGTCGGCGCCCTCGTGACGGCCGCCATGGTCACCTTCGCCTATGGCACGTTCGGCGTTTTTGCCGTCGTCGCACTCGCCGTGAACGGCCTGCTGATCGCCGCGCTGATGTCGGCGATCGGTATCACGCTGACCTTGCCGGGCATCGCCGGCTTCGTGTTGACGATCGGCATGGCCGTCGACGCCAACGTGCTGATCTACGAGCGCATCCGCGAAGAGCTGCGCGCCGGCAAGACGGCGATCAGCGCCATCGAGGCAGGCTTCACCCGCGCCATGGTGACCATCATCGACAGCCAGCTCACGACGCTGGCAGCTGCACTATTGATGTTTGGGCTCGGCTCCGGCCCGATCCGCGGCTTTGCCGTGACCCTCTCGATCGGCATTTTCACGTCCGTGTTCACGGCCGTGACGATTACCCGCTTGCTGGTCGCCTGGTGGCTCAGCCAGCAGAGGGGCAAGGCCGCTCGCATCGCCGTACCGATCTGATTGGATCCTCTGCGCGCTCGCAACGCCCGCAACGAGAACTGGAATACGCCCACATGCTGCCGATCCCGAACTTCAAGGGCTTCGACTTCTTCCCCCACAACACGCGCATCAACTTCATGCGCTTCAAGTCGATCTGCTTCTGGGGCTCGATCCTGGCGATGGTGCTGTCGCTGGGATTGTTCTTCACCAAGGGCCTCAACTACGGCGTCGACTTCAAGGGCGGCTCGATGATCGAGGTGCAGTCGAAGTCGGGGCCAGCCGACATTCCGACGCTGCGACGCACGCTCGGCGGCCTCGGCCTCGGCGACGTGCAGATCCAGCAGTTCGGCCAGCCCACCGACGTCCTGATCCGCGTCGAGCAGCAGCCGGGCGGCGACAAGGCCCAGCAGGATGCGCTCGAGAAGGTGACCAAGGCGCTCGGCGCCGGCTACGTGCAGCGCCGCGTCGAGGTGGTCGGCCCGGCCGTGTCGTCTGAGCTCCGTCGCGACGGCCTCTACGCCATCCTCGGCGCCATCGCGGCGATCATCGCCTACGTCTGGTTCCGTTTCGAATGGCAGTTCGCGGCCGGCACCGTGTTGGCGCTCGCCCACGACGTGCTGATCACAGTTGGTGTGTTCTCGCTGTTCAACCTCGAGTTCGATCTCTCGATCGTCGCCGCCCTGCTGACCATCCTCGGCTACTCCGTGAACGACACCGTCGTGGTGTCCGACCGCATCCGCGAGAACCTGCGCAAGTTCAAGCGCATGGAACTGAACGAGCTGCTCAACCTCTCGATCAACGAGACCCTGTCGCGAACGATCCTCACCGGCGTGACGACCATCGCGGTGCTCGTGGCGCTGTACGTGTTTGGCGGCTCGGTGATCCGCAATTTCACGTTTGCCATGCTGTTCGGCGTGATCATCGGCACCTACTCGTCGATCTTCATCGCCGCACCCGTGCTCGACTATCTCGGTGTGAAGCGCGAAACGGTGGTCGGCACCAAGGTGCCGGGCATCGGCTCGAAGTCCGAGGCGTGATCCTCGCGCGGCAGGCCCCGTTTCCCGGCTGAGCAAGATCCTCGACCGCGTTCAGTGCCTTGAAGAATTGGTGTGGCGCAAGCCGTTTGTCGCAAATCCGGCCTGGAATGTCGGGGTAAATCGAAGGCTCGCACTTTCAGCCGGGGAACAAAGGGAGGCAGCCACGATGACGGATCAGACGACGGCTCGCTTTCCGGGACGTGCGCCGATCGACGCCTACGGCCGTGGCGGCTTCCGGTTCGCCGAGATGAGCCACAAGGGCTCGATCCTGTGTCTGCCGAGCGCCATGACGGCGTGGCCTGAGGCCGACGCGCTGGCGGACGCAGCCGCGCTGTCGCCCGAGCACTTCGCCGCCGTCATGGCCGAGCGTGATCGCATTGGCTTCCTGCTGCTCGGCACCGGCCGGCGCCAGGTGTTTCCGTCGAAGGCACTTCGGCAGGCATTTCGCGACGCCGGCATCGGCCTCGACGCCATGGACACGGGCGCTGCCGCCCGGACCTACAACGTGCTGCTCGCCGAGGGTCGGCCACTCGCCGCCGCCCTCTTGGCCGTCGACTGAAGGGATTGACTGCACATGAAGTCCGCCTTTGCCAGCGCCCGCACGACGGCACTGATCGGCTTAGCCGTGGCGATCGCGGTCCTGCTGTTCTGGCTGCTCGGTTCCGGCATCGACCAGCTCGGCCTCGCCTCGCTCATCGCGCGCATTATCCACGTGTTCGCGGCGATCCTGTGGGTCGGCATGATCTGGTTCGTCAATTTCATCCAGCTCGCCGCCGTCGCCAACGCCGACGAAGCGGGCCGCGCCACACTGATGAAGCATATCGTACCGCACGTCGCCACGATCTTCCGCTACGCCTCGCACTTGACCCTGCTGTCGGGAGTGGTGCTGCTCATGAGCACCGGCTATCTGTTCGACCGCTGGGTGTTCAAGTCGGCCGTCTACATCCCACCCATGAAGATTGCGCTGCTGTACGCCGCCGTTCTCGCCGGTCTGGTCATGTGGGTGCTCGTGCATTTTTTCATCTGGCCGGCGCTGCAGGTGGTGCTCGGCGAGACCGAAGCGACCGCCGAGCAGAAGGCCGCGGCCCGCGATCGGGTGCGCACTTGCGCCCGCATCAACCTGATCCTGGCGCTGCCGGTGGTGCTGATCATGGTCACCGCATCCCACATCTGAGGCTTGCTTGACGGGCCCGCCGGACAGAACTGTCTCCGCGGCCGCTGAAGCAGCCGTTCGTGCCGTGGCGCGCGAAGGCGAGCCCGACCGCTACGCCGCAGCGCTGCTCGCGCCCTCACCGCTGCAGGCGGATCTGCTGACACTTGCCGCTTTCGCCGCCGAGATCGCCCGTGTGCCCATACAGGTGCGCGAGCCGATGATGGGCGAGATCCGGCTGCAGTGGTGGCACGATGCGGTCGACGCAGGTGTCAAGGGAACGGCCAGCGGACATCCCGTGGCCGATGCGCTGGGCGATGCGATCAG
>JANOJW010000804.1:0-16524 GCA_031418955.1 Hyphomicrobiales bacterium
CGTTCTGGACCGGCACGCCGGGCCGCCCGGTCAATGCGATCCCGCCGAAGGCCATCGCCAACTGCCAGCTTCGCTTCGTGGCGGGAACCAACGCTGCAACCGTCATTCACGCGCTCGAAGCGCATCTGGCCACCAACGGCCATGAGCACATCAAGGTGGTGCCGCCCCCAGCGAGTAACGATGGCCGCTTCGCAGCGACTCGAACCGAACCCGATCATCCCTGGGCTGTGTTCGTGACCGCCTCGATGCAGCGCTCGTCGAACGCCAAGCCCGCGATCATTCCCTCGACCGGCGGCTCGATCTGCAACGACATCTTCACCGATCTGCTCGGCATGCCGTCGATCTGGATCCCGCATTCCTATCCCTCGTGCAGCCAGCACTGGCCCGACGAGCATATCCTGATGCCGCTGTCGCGCCACGCGATCGGGCTGATGGCCGGCCTCTATTGGGACATCGGCGACGGCCGGGGCGTGCCGAAGCGGGTGTGAAGCCCCCGCACGATCAGTAGGGCGCGTAGAGGTTCACGAGGTCGAGGGCGTCGGCGAAATCGCCGAGTGCGGCCACGTCGAGCGCTGGATCGAGCGTGCCGGCGAGTTCCGTGAAGGCCAGCAGCTCGCCCGTCTCGTGCACGAGGATGCGCGTCTGCCGGGGCTTCGCGCGGCTGTCGATGGCCTTGTCGATCGACTTCGCGAGATCGGCCGCGCAGTCGGCCTTAAGCCCTGAGAAGCGCAGCACCTGCACGCGCGCCGAGCGTTTGGTGACAAGGCTGCCCGGCACGACCTGATGCCCCGCGAAGCGCATCACCTTGACGCGGGCCGTCACGCGCTTCGTCCACGGGCTCGCATTGCCGTAGCCGACCTTCTTGTAGGCCTCCGACTGCAGCACGTCGTAGCGCTCGAGATCGTACATCGCCAGATACTTGGGGTGTCCCGAAACGCACACATAGCGCAACGCGGTGAGGAAACCGGGCACGCCAAGTCGCTCCGCCAAATGCTCGGTGTCGTACCAGGCGTTGAACTCCTCCTCGAGCGCGGGCGGCGGCTGCATCATCACCAGCAGAAAACCATTGTGGGCCATGAAACCAAGGTCCTCTTCGCGCAACGCCAACTGGATCTTGCGACGAGGCTATGCCGGATTGCAGGCCCAAGCCAACGGGAGATGCCGCAAGCGCGACCCAAATCCGCGGCCGATCATTGGCCGACAGGCCCGCCTCCGAACCAGTCTCGCCGAGCTCCCGACTGTCATCATCGGGCTTGTCCCGATGACCCATGTCTCAGCCGGCGCCTAACGAGAGATTGGAGTGCGTTGATAGCCCAGACCGCTCGGGATCGAAAGAAACCGCGAGGGCTCGGTGATCAACCGAAACGATTGAAGATGCCGCACGATGGGTCATCGGGACAAGCCCGATGATGACAACCGATATGGTCACCGATGGTCACCGCAGGTTACAGAGCGATGGCTTTGATCGAGCGAACGGGCGTGCCATGGTGCGCAGCTTCCCATCGCAAGGAGACGCCGTGACGCCGACGCATGAAGCAGCCGAACTAGCCGATCGACTGGCCGAGGCGCGCCGCGCGGGCCGCCAGATCCGCGACTTGGCCGCCGCGCTGGTGCCGGCAACGGCTGCCGCGGCCTACGAGATCAACGCGGCAGTCGCGGGTCGCCTCGGCTGGGCGCAGCTCGGCTGGAAAATTGCCGCGACCACACCTGACATGCAACGCCGGCTGCGCACCGCCGAGCCGATCTATGGCCGCACGTTCGCGCAGTTCCGCGTGCCCTCGCCCGCCCGCTTCGTGCATGCCGGCCTGCTCGATCCGCTGATCGAGTGCGAGTTCTTCTTCACGCTTGCTCACGCGCTGCCAGCCCGGCCTGAGCCCTATTCGGTCGACGAGGTGCGCGACGCGGTCGGCGCCTGCCATGCGGGCGTCGAGGTCGCCGAGTGCCGCTTCCCGCTCGACGGCCTGCCGCCGATCCCTGCGATCCTCGCCGACGGCGCAGCGTCGGGCCGATACGTGGTCGGGCCGCAGATCACGGACTGGCGCAGCTGCGACTTGGGCGCCATGCCGGTGACGCTCGCCGTCAACGGGCGGTTGCGGCGCACCGGTTCGGGGCGCGAGGTGATGGGCGATCCGATCAATCCCCTCGTATGGCTCGCCAACCAGCGTTCGGCCGTCGGCGACGGGCTCGCTGCCGGCGCGATGATCAGCACCGGCACCGCCACCGGTATGCTGCTGGCCGTCCGCGGCGACACCATGCGCGCGACGTTCGGCGGAGATATCGCAGTCGACTTGGCGTTCATTTGATTGCCTGTTGAGACCGGAGACGAGCCATGTCCACGACGTCGACTGCGCTGCACGATCTGACCATTGCCGAGGCGCACGCGTTGATCGCGGCGAAAAAGCTGTCGCCGGTCGAGTATACGACGGCGCTGCTGGCGCGCACGGACGCGCTCGAGCCGCAACTCAACGCGTTCATCACGCGGACGCCGGAGGCAGCGATGGAGGCGGCGCGCGCGGCGGAAGCCGAGATCGTGCGCGGCAACATCAAAAGCCCCCTGCACGGCGTGCCGTTCGCGGTGAAGGACATCTACGACACGGCGCATGTGCTGACCTCGGGCCATTCGCGGATCTGCATCGACCGTGTGCCGACGCGCGACGCGACCACGGTTGCCAAGCTGCGCGCGGCGGGCGGCGTGTTGACCGGCAAGCTTGCCACCCACGAGTTCGCGCACGGCGGGCCGTCGTTCGATCTGCCGTGGCCGCCGGCGCGCAACCCGTGGAATACGGCATCCTTCACCGGCGGGTCGTCGTCGGGATCGGGTGCGGCGCTGGCAGCGGGGCTCGTTCCGGCGAGTCTCGGCTCCGACACCGGCGGATCGATCCGAGGGCCGGCGGGCTTGTGTGGCATCGCGGGCTTCAAGCCGACCTATGGGCTGGTCAGCCGCGCGGGCGTGCTGCCCAACTCCTACACCTACGATCATTGCGGACCGATGGCGCGCACGTCGCAGGATTGCGCCATCCTGCTCGACATAGTTGCTGGCAACGATCCAGCCGACCCGGCAAGCTCAGAGCACCCGCGGGTCGACTATGCGCGCCACATCGGCGACGGCATCAAGGGCTTGCGCATCGGCGTCGTGCGCCATTTCTGGGAGAGGGATGCGAGCGTTCACGCCGAAGTGGGGCCGGCGATGGAGGCCGCACTCGCGGTGCTGCGTGATCTGGGCGCGACCATCGAGACCATCACGCTGCGGCCGCTGCAGAGCTATCAGGACGTCAAGGTCGTCACTGCCGAGAGCGAGCTGTTGTCGCTGCACCTGACGGAGTTGCGCCGTCGCCCGCAGGACTTCGGCCAGGATTTCCGCGCCCGCATCCTGCCGGCGTGCCTGTTCACGGCCGAGGACTACGTGCGGGCAAGCCGCGAGCGGCGCACGATCATGGCCGAGATGAAGCCGATTTACCGGCGGTTCGACCTGATCGTCACGGCCAACGGCTCGCCGGCCCCGCGCATCGACGCCCACGACGTGCTGGCGTTCTGGTCCAAGTCGAACTTCACCGTGCCGTTCAACTGCACGGGCGGGCCAGCGCTCTCGCTGCTCGCGGGTTTCACGCGCGACGGGCTGCCGCTGTCGCTGCAGATCGCCGGCCGCCCGTTCGACGACGCGCGCGTGCTGGCGGCGGGCCATGCCTTCGAGCGAGCGACCGGGCACTGGAAGCGGCGGCCCGATCTGGTCGCCGGCGCCAAACCTGCCGCAATCGATCCCAAGCCCTGGATGCCCGAAACGTCGCAGGTGCCAGCCGCCGTGCGAACGCGCGCCGAGCAGGCGGCCGCCAACGTTGGGCTCCGCCTGCCGCACGCGATCCTCGAAGAGCTGGTCGCGGCGGCGCCGGCAGCGCTCGCCATGGCCGGTCGCCTCAACCGCGACCACACGCACGAGGCCGAGACGTCGTCGATCTTCGATCCCGGCCGCGACGTGGTGTAGGCGGGCCGCCTCTCCGAGACAGGCTCTCAGGAATGGTTGCTTGAGGGGGCGGGCTGAGCGGAGTATTGCTCGGGCCTGGAATCGTGGGCTCGGGCTGTTGCGCCGTGAGCGGGGACTTGCGCGAGGGTTGGACATGGCATCAAAGCTCGAGAGCGGGGCTCTCGTCACGGTTTTCGGCGGTTCGGGTTTCATCGGACGGCATACTGTGCGGGCTCTGGCCAGGGCCGGCTATCGCGTGCGCGCAGCAACCCGGCGGCCCGATCTCGCCGGCCACCTGCAGCCGATGGGCGGTGTCGGCCAGATCCACGCCGTGCAGGCGAACCTGCGTTACCCCGAGTCGGTGGCGCGGGCGGTCGATGGCGCCGATGCCGTGATCAATCTCGTCGGGCTGCTGGTCAAGTCGGGGCGCCAGACCTTCGATGCCGTGCACGTCGAGGGCGCTCGCTCGGTCGCAAAGTCAGCGCGGGCGGCCGGTGTGTCGCACCTCGTGCATGTGTCGGCGATCGGCGCCGATCCGCGCTCGCGCGGCGTCTACGGTCGCACCAAGGCGGCCGGCGAGGCAGCCGTCTTGGAACAGTTCCCGGACGCCGTGATCCTGCGCCCCTCGATCGTGTTCGGCCCCGAGGACGGCTTCTTCAACCGTTTCGCCGCGATGGCCCGCGTCGCCCCCTTTCTGCCGCTGATCGGCGGCGGGCGTACGAAGTTCCAGCCCGTGTATGTGGGGGATGTGGCCGCCGCCATCCTGGCCGGCGTCGAGGGTCGCGCCAAGCCCGGCGCCACCTATGAGCTCGGCGGGCCTGAAGTTGCGACGTTCCGATCGCTGCTCGACCGCACGCAAGGATGGGCCGGCCGCGATCGCTGGTATGTCCGCATGCCGTTCTGGATGGCCAAGCTCGGCGCTACCATGACAGCGCCGCTGCCCAACACGCTTCGCCCGCTCACCGTCGACCAGGTGCGCATGCTGCAGTCCGACACCGTGGTCAGTGAAGCCGCGATCAAGGAGGGCCGCACGCTTGCCGGTCTCGGCATCGCCAGTGCGCACGCCATGGATGCGATCGTGCCGCAGTACATCGAGCAGTACCGGCCGAAGGGCCAGTTCTCGCACTACCGCGGGTGATCTCGCACTATCGCGGGTGATGCTGTATGTTTTACCGGTCAAGCGCGGTCTGTCGGCGCGCTTGTTGATCCGGGAGACTAGGCGATGCCCCTCACGCGCTTCGAGATCAGGAGCCGTCAGCCCTACGCCGGGGCTAAGAGCTTCGGCCGCGCCGGCGCCTTCGAGCAGGCGGACGGCATCGCGCATTTCGCCGTCGATCCGATGCTCGCGGCCAATGCTTCGATCGTCGATCTGAAGCTCGCGCCGCGCAATGCCCAGGGCCTCGTCGAATTCACCGCCGACCTCTCGATCGTGTTCCCGGCGGACGCCGCCAAGGCCAACGGCCGCGCGCTGGTCGAGCTGCCCAACCGCGGCCGCCGCCGCATCGTCGCCATGATGAACCGCTCGCCGTCCGACGCGCCGGTCGGGCCGCAAGCGCATCCCGGCGACGGCTTCCTGTTCGAGCGCGGCTTCACGGTCGTCTCGATCGGCTGGCAGTGGGACGTGCTTCCGTCGAAGGAGATGATGGGCCTCATCGCGCCGTCCGCCATGCGCGATGGCAAGCCGGTCGGCGGGGAGACCATGGTGGAGTTCCGCCCCAATGACCGCACGGCGACGAAGCTGCTCGCCGACCGCATCCACCGTCCGCTACCAGCGGCACCCGGCCCCCAATTGAATGCGCGGCTGCTGGTGCGCGAGTGGGAAGACGGCCCCGACACGATCGTGCCGCGCACGCAGTGGCGCTTTGCGAGAGCCTCCGACTCCGGCGCGCTTTTCCCCTCGCTCGAGCACATCACGGTCGAGGGCGGTTTCGAGCCCGGGCGCATCTATCAGCTCGTCTACGAGACCGATCGCGCGCCGGTCGCCGGGCTCGGCCTGATCGCGACGCGCGACGTCGCCCCGTTCGTGCGCACGCCGTCTGCCACCAATCCGACGGCTGCCAACTTCAAATCCCTGATTCTGTGGGGGGTGTCGCAGACCGGCCGCACGCAGCGCCACTTTTTGAGCCTCGGGCTCAATCGCTGCGAGGACGGCAGCACGGCCTACCAAGGCATGCACATCCATGTTGCGGGCGCGCGGCGCGGCGCCTTCAACCACCGCTTCGCGCAGCCGTCGAACCAGACGACGCCGCTGTGGGGCCACGTTTTCCCCTACGCCGACGTTCCCACCACCGATCCCTTGACCGGGCGCACGGCGGGCCTGCTCGACAAGCAACAGGCCGTTGGCGCGCTGCCGAAGATCGTCTCGACCGACAGCGCGGCCGAATACTGGCGGGGCGATGCGACGCTCGCGCATGTCGATACGGCCGGCAAGACGGACCTCGCCGAGCACCCGGCAACGCGGCGCTATCTGTTTGCGAGCGCCCAGCACACGCCCGGTGCTCCCGGCCAGTCGCGCACCAATGCCGGCACCGGCACGACGGCGCGCTATCCCCTCGACGTGCTCGACTATCTGCCGCTGCACCGCGCCGCGCTGATCAATCTCGACCGCTGGATCACGGACGGCATCGCACCGCCGCCCAGCCGGCACCCGCGCATCGCCGACGGCACCGCGGTGACGCGTGACACCGTGCTCGCCACCTTCGCCAGGATCCCGGGCTTTGCACCACTGACCGGTGCACGGCTCCCCGTCGTGCGCGCCGTCGAGATGGGCTGCGACGAGAGTGTCGGCGTTGCGCGCTATCCAGCGATCGAGGGCGCGGCCTATCCCGCGCTCGTGTCGGCGGTCGACGCCGACGGCAACGAGCGGGCCGGCATCCGGCTGCCCGACGTCACGGTGCCGGTCGGCACGCACGCCGGCTGGAACCCGCGCGATCCCGAGACCGGCTCGCCCGACCAGATCGTGCCGATGAGCGGGCTGACCCTGTGGTTTGCGCCCGATGCCCAAACGCGCCGCCGCACCGGCGATCCGCGACCCTCGCTCGCCGAGCGCTACAGGGACGAGGGCGACTATGCGACGAAGGTGCGCGCGGCGGCGATGCAGCTCGTCGCCGACCGCTATCTGCTCGAAGAGGACGTGGGTTACGTAGTCGACGCGGCCGTCGTGCGCTATCGCGCGGCGCTGCAGCAGACGCGCTGAGCAGGGTGGACGGCTCGGGCGGTCATCGGACGCGGTGATTGCCATTGCGCCCCGCACCAACACGCCCGCACCAACACGCCGTGACGCCGCGCCGAGCGACCGTTACACTTGCGCCAAATCTGTCCCGGAGTCCCGATGCCGCCTGAGGTCAAGGAAATCCTGCTGCACGCCATCATGAACCCGGTGACGTTGCTCGTGGGCTACTGGCTCGGCCGCAAGGCCGACCAGACCCAGAAGCTCGTCATCGCGGCCTTCATCGCCGCGATCGCCGGCACCATCTATGCGTGGCTGCGCATGCAATTCGGCTTCGCGGAGCCGCGGCCTCGCCTGATCGCCGGTATCCTGGTCGCGTCTTGCCTGCTGGGGTTCGCTTGGAGCTGGCTCGGCTACTGGACCCGCCGGTATCGCGGCGGCGCGTGACCGCTCTCGGGGCGCTCTGCTCTCAGGGCACGAAGCCCTTGGCGAGGCTCAGCGCCTGCCGCCCACGCTCGCGGCCCTTCGCCGAGCGCACGGCGAACGCCCACGCGATGTCGGTGCCGCCCGCTTCCGACGACTTCGTGCTGATCTCGACGCCGACCGTCTCTCCCGCGTCGACCGCCAGCGGCTGCAGCGCCGGGAAGTACAGCTGCTCCCAATGCGTCGGCTGAGCCAGCGGGCTCGTGGACAAATTGATCCCCGGCGCCAGCACCGCGCTCCACCACACCGCCACGCCGTAGATCGTCGCTGAGTTGTCGAACGTCCAGGTTGCCCCCCCTTTGCGCGTCAGGCGGTTGGCCTTGGCAAAATCCACCTCGTCCCAGACCTTCGCCGCGCGCCCTTTTTCGTAGAGCTCGTCGGGCCGCAGCGTGCGGATGTAGACGTTGTTGAGGCTCATGTCCCGCGCCGGCCCGAGGTCGAGGCCATGGCCGACGCGGTCCCACGCGGTCAGCTCCTCGTGCAGACGCGGGCCCACGACCGGCGCGACGTACTGCGAGACCACCGACGGGATCATCACCCCGCCGGGCTTCAGCCACCGCGCGCGCACGTCGTTCATGGTCTCGACCACGAACTCCTCCAGCGCGAAATTGCCGAGCGTCTCGGTCACCACCACGTCGACGCGGGGCGGATCGATGATGTCGGTCGAGCGGCCAGGGATCAGCTCGACGTTGCGCAGGCGATTGAGCGATTTCAGCGTCTGCGCCACCGCGCCGATCTCGGCCATCTCGTAGGCGTAGACCTTCTTTGCCCCGAGCTTGGCGGCGATGAACGCCAGCAGCCCGGTGCCGGTGCCGATGTCGGCGACCACCGTCTCGCCCTTTTTGATCACCCGAGCGAGCGCGTCGTGGTAGGCCGCGATCCGCACCCGGTCGGCAATCAACGTACGGTGATACTCGATGCGCATCGGGGCGAGGCTCAGGGCTGCGAGGGGAACGCGCGATCCCTAAGCATGATTGCGCGCTCGAGCCAACAGAAGATGCCACCTGCGCTCGATGTCTGCCGCTGGAGAGCAGGGGACGGGGGCGCGAGGAGTGACGCTGACCTGCCGACCAAGTTTGCGGATGAGGGACTCCCTCCCACCACCGTCCCACCCAAAAAGGGATCCTTTGGCGGGTTCCACCAGGGTGCGGCTGGGTCCGGTTTCAGCTCGAGTGAATGAGCACAAGTCGCGGAAAAATCGCAATAAATTTCGGGTCAAGGTGCGGCCAAGGTGCGCCCGGTTCTGCTATGCGTTTTTGGTGTTTGGTGCCCCAGGAGGGACTCGAACCCCCACACCCTTGCGAGTACCAGATTTTGAGTCTGGCGCGTCTACCGGTTCCGCCACTGGGGCTTGTCGCTCGGCTCCTTAAGGCCTGCGCCGCACGTCTCTAGGCGACGAACGTCGGCGGCGTCAACAGTTCGAGGCCACAACTGTCCAAGCTCACACGCCAGACCCGCGGCACGCGTGCTATCTCATCGCCGCCGCAATCAGATCCTTGGCTTCCTTGCTGTCCCATTCGGCGGGGCCGACGAGCCGGCCGATCTCGCGCCCCTCGCGGTCGATCAGGATCGTCGCCGGCATGCCGATCGCCTTCAGGGTCGAGGTGATCCGCACGCCGGGATCAGCGTAAACGGCGAGCTTTTCGGATTTGACCTGGCCTAAGAACTTCCTTGCCCCCTCGATGCCGGTCTTGTCGACGGAGACCGCGACGACCTCGAACGTGTCCGATCCGAGCTCCGCCTGCAGCCGGTCGAGCCCGGGCATCTCCTTGCGGCAAGGCACGCACCAGGTCGCCCACAGGTTCAACAGCACCACCTTGCCGCGCCAGTCCTTCAGCGAGCGCTCCTTGCCCGTGCCGTCGAGGAAGGCAACATCGGGCAGCGATTCCGGCGACTTCTTGAACACGAACGCGGCCATCTCGCCGACGCTCAAGGTGTTGGTGCCGGGGCCCGCCGGCAGCTGGGCCGTCGCGCCACCCGGCGAGGGGGCCTGGGCGACGCGGATGCGCGGCGCCTGCTCTGCCGCCATGACAGGCTCAGCCGCATTGTGCGTGCGCCATGCCATGGCGTATACCGCGCCAAAGCCCAGGAGCGCCGAAAGCAAAAGGGTCGCCGCATAGACAAGATGCCGCGAGCCTTTTCGTGGCTCAAGTTCGCCGGTCATTTCGTTCTCCCGCTTCTGGAAAGCCCAAGGCACTTGTGTGTTCCACCGCAACCGAGGCGATGCCGTGACGGACGACAAATCGAACAAGATGTGGGGTGGCCGCTTCGAGATGTCACCTGCCGAGCTGATGATCGAGATAAACGCCTCGATCGGCTTCGACAAGGCCATGGCCCCGCAAGACATTCGCGGCTCGCGCGCGCACGCCGAGATGCTCGCCGCCCAAGGCATCATCGCGAAGGCGGACCTGCGGGATATCAACAAGGGGCTCGACCAGATCGCGGCGCAGATCGCGGCGGGCACGTTCGAGTTCTCGACCAAGCTCGAGGACATTCATCTGAACATCGAGAGCCGGTTGACCGACTTGATCGGCGAGGCCGGCAAACGGCTGCACACCGCCCGCTCGCGCAACGACCAGGTCGCGCTCGATTTCCGCTTGTACGTGCGCGATGCGCTCGACGCCTTCGATGCGCAGCTCGCCGCCCTACAGCTCGCCTTGTCCCGTAAGGCGGAGGCGCATGCCGACACCATCATGCCGGGCTTCACGCACCTGCAGCCGGCTCAGCCCGTCACGTTCGGACATCATCTGCTGGCCTACGTCGAAATGCTCTCCCGCGACCGCGGGCGCTTTATCGATGCCCGGCGCCGCCTCAATGAGTGCCCTCTCGGCGCTGCCGCGCTCGCTGGCACGTCGTTCCCGATCGACCGGCATATGACGGCTGAGACGCTCGGCTTCGACCGGCCGTCGGCGAACTCGCTCGATGCCGTCGCTGACCGCGACTTCGCGCTCGAGACGCTCGCGGCGTGCTCGATCGCCGCCATGCACCTGTCGCGGCTATCGGAGGAGATCGTGATCTGGATGACACCGCAGTTCGGCTTCATCCGGCTGTCGGATCGCTGGACTACCGGCTCCTCGATCATGCCGCAGAAGAAGAATCCGGACGCCGCCGAGCTGTGCCGGGCCAAGATCGGGCGCATCGCGGGCGCCTTCCAGGGCCTGCTGATGGTCATGAAGGGGCTGCCGCTGACCTATTCGAAGGATATGCAGGAGGACAAGGAGCAGACCTTCGATGCGCTCCGCTCCTTCGGCGTGGCGGTGGCGGCCATGACCGGCATGATCGAGGATCTGGAGCCGGTGCCGGACGCGATGCATGCGGCGGCCTCGCGCGGATACGCCACCGCTACCGACCTCGCCGACTGGCTAGTCGGCGCGCTGAAGCTGCCGTTCCGCGAGGCGCACCATGTGACCGGCGAGATCGTGCGGACAGCGGAGCGTCAAGGCTTGAGCCTCGACGCCCTGCCGCTCGCCGCCATGCAGGCCGTGGAACCGCGCATCACCAGGGACGTGTTCACGGTTCTTTCCGTCGGGTCCTCGGTGAAAAGCCGCACCAGCTATGGGGGAACCGCGCCACAGAACGTACGCAAAATGGCGCGAGGGTGGATTAAGCGGTTGGAAAAAGCCGCCGGGAAGGGCTAAAGGGAAGCTCCGAGCAGCGCCCAAGGCCTTCCAGGCCAAAGTTGGCGCGTGGAGATTTGGATGCGTTCGAGCCTCGTCCGTTTCGGCAGTCTGGCGGCCCTGCTGGCGCTTCTCGTCGGCGGTTGCGGCGTACGCGGTTCGCTCGAGAGCCCGAAGTCGGAGGCCGACAAGACCGCATCCGCCGATTCCGGCCAGGGCAAGAAGGAAGACGAGGCACCCAAGCCCCACAAAGGCTTCATCCTCGACGGCCTCATTCGCTGAGGCGGGCCATGGCCCGGGCGCCTGCCACTCCCAAGCCTGCAAAGTCCTCTGCCGAGGGTGACCCGCCTGCTTGCGTGCCGGCAGCGATCGGTCACGTCGACGCGCTGCCTTGGGACGCTATCGCCGCCTCGCTCGATCAGTCCGGCGTGGCCGTGGCCCGGAAACTGCTCGATGGCGACGCCTGCCGCGAGCTCGCCTCCCGCTACCCGAACGACACGCAGTTCCGCAGCCGCATCGTGATGGGCCGGCACGGTTTCGGCAGCGGCGAATACAAATACTTTGCCTATCCGCTGCCCGAGGTGATCGCCGGCCTGCGTTCCGCGCTGTATCGACGCCTCGCGCCGGTGGCGAACCGCTGGTTCGAGCGAATGGGACACGACACGCGCTTCCCTGCCGCGCACGCGGACTTCATCGCGCACTGCCACGCGGCAGGCCAGACGCGGCCGACGCCGCTGCTGCTGCAGTACGAGGCGGGCGACTACAATTGCCTGCACCAGGATCTCTACGGCCCGACCGTCTTTCCACTGCAGGTCGCAATTCTGCTGTCGGAGCCCGCGCGCGATTTCGAGGGCGGCGAGTTCGTGCTGGTCGAGCAGCGTCCGCGCATGCAATCGCGGCCTGAGGTCGTGACGCTCGGACAAGGCGACGCGGTGATCTTCGCAGTGAACGAGCGGCCCGTTCGCGGCAAGAAGGGCGACTATCGCGTAAAAATGCGCCACGGGGTGAGCCGCATCCGTGCTGGCCGTCGGCACACGCTCGGCATCATCTTCCACGATGCGGCGTGACGCGGCCGGGAGGGCCCGCTCACGCCGTCATTCGCGCCCCGTCCTTGTCGAGGAACACCGGATCGACGATCTCGACCTCGACGTCGCCGTTGCGCAGCAGATCGACGGCGCGCACGCGTTCGCCGTGCCGATCGCGCCCACGCTGGATGAGGCCGAGGCCGATCGCATGTCCAAGCGTCGGCGAGAACGCGACCGACGTCATGTAGCCCTGATCGGTCTCCGCGGACGCCGTGGCGCCTACGGGCACGAAGTGCGCGCCGGCTCGCAGCCGTTGCGTGCGATCGACTGGGCGGAAGCCCGCGAAGGCCCAGCGGCTAGGTGCAACGAGGCCCTCGCGCCCGGCCATCACGCGGCCGATGAAATCCTTGCGCTTCGACATCATGCCGCCAAGGCCCAGATCGGCCGCCGTGGTAGTCCCGTTGATCTCGTTGCCGGCGACGTGTCCCTTCTCGATGCGCATCACGTTCATCGCCTCGAGGCCGTAGGGAGTGATGCCGAACGGCGCGCCGGCTTCCATGAGCGCACGGATCATGGCGTCGCCGTAGCCGGCCGGCACCGCGATCTCGTAGGCGCGTTCACCGGAATAGGAGATCCGGAATGCGCGCGCCGGTACGCCACCGCCGACCGTGACGAGCTTGACACCCAGGTGCGACAGGCCGGCGCCCGAGACGTCGTGCTGGCGATCGACGACGCGCTCGAGCACCTCGCCCGAGCGCGGTCCTGCGAGCGCGAACTGCGCCCACTGCTCCGAGACCGAGGCCAATTGCACGTCGAGCGTCGGCCACAGCACCTGTGCGCAGAACTCCATGTGCTGCATCACCTTGACGGCGTTGGCGGTAGTCGTGGTCACGACGAACTGGTCGTCGGCGAGCCGCGAGACGGTGCCGTCGTCCATCACCATGCCGTCCTCGCGCAGCATCAGGCCATAGCGCGCCCGCCCGACCCGGAGCGTCGAGACTATGTTGGCATAGACCCGGTCGAGGAACGCACCGGCGTCGGCGCCCTGCACGTCGATCTTGCCGAGCGTGGAGACATCGCAGACGCCAACGCCTTGGCGCACAGCCATCACTTCGCGGTTGCAGCTCTGCAGCCAGTCCGTCTCGCCGGCGCGCGGGTACCACTGGGCGCGCAGCCACACGCCGCTCTCGATGAAACTCGCGCCATACTCGGTCGCCCAGGCATGCGACGGCGGCAGGCGTGTCGCACGCAGGTGCCGGCCGTGGTGATGACCGGCGATGGCGCCGATTGCGATCGGCTCGGCGGGCGGACGGTGCGTCGTGGTGCCCACGTCGGGGATCTCGCGACCAGCGACCGCGGCAAGGATCGCGAGACCGGTGACATTGCCGGTCTTGCCCTGGTCAGTCGCCATGCCGAGCGTCGTGTAGCGCTTCAAGTGCTCGACGGCCGTATAGCCTTCGCGATGCGCCAGCGCGATGTCGTCGGCGGTGACGTCGTTCTGGAAATCGACGAAGGCTTTGCCTTTTACTTGGACGTGCCAGAGCGGGGTGACGGCCGTGCGCTCATGATCGGCGGCCGGCGCTGCGCCCGTGCAGGCGCTGAACCCGAGATCACGTACAACGTCGGCGGCGCTTCGATGCCCGGCCTCGAGGCAAGCGCCGAGCGCGTAGGCGCCGCCCGCCGCGCCAACGACCGTCATGCCGGCCGGCGGCGTGCCCGGCACGAAGGCGTGGATCGTGGCATCCCATCGTGGGCGCGCGCCATGATGGCAGGTGAGGCCGAGGTTCGGGTTCCAGCCACCGGCAACAGCGAGGCAGTCCGTGGCGACGACCAGCGTACCGCCACCGTGTCGCCTGACCGAGATCGCCGTGATGCCGTGCCTGCCGCCGCGCGCGTCCGTGACGACGCCGTTGAACAGCGGTGCACCAGCGGACGTTGCGAGCGCCTGATGCTCGGCCGAGGTCTCCGCCCTTGCATCCACCACGGCGGCGACCGCGACGCCGGCGTCCTTCAAAGCCCGCACGGTGCTCCAGCCGTCATCGCTGGCCGTGAACACGGCGACGCGTCGGCCCGGCGCGACGGCGAAGCGCTCGATATAGGTGCGCACAGCTGACGCCAGCATGACGCCGGGCCGGTCGTTGCCGGGAAATACGATCGGCCGCTCGATCGAGCCTGCCGCGAGGATCGCGCGGCGCGCGATGATGCGCCAATAGCGTTGCCGGGGCTGATGCTGAGGCGACACGGCGACGTGGTCATTGACGCGCTCGAGTGCGCCATAGGTGCCGCCGTCGTAGGCGCCAAACACCACCGTGCGGCGCAGAAGCGTCACCTCCAGCATCGCCGCAAGCTCGGCCTCCGCCGCGGCAATCCATTCGCGTGCCGGCCGGCCGTCGATGACGCCGCTGTCGGACAGCAGGCGCCCACCATTCGAAAAATCCGTCTCCGCGAGGATCACGCGAGCGCCGCTGCGGCCCGCAGCGAGCGCGGCAGCAAGACCGGCCGGTCCAGCGCCGATCACCAGCACGTCGCAGAACGCCGTCGCGCGCTCGTAAGTGTCGGGATCGGGCGCGTCTGGCGGGCGGCCAAGGCCCGCGGCTTTCCGAATCAGCGGCTCATAGAGCTTTTCCCACAGCCAAGTGGGCCACATGAACGTCTTGTAGTAGAAGCCGGCGGAGAGAAACGGCGACAGCCCCGCGTTGAGCGCCATCAGGTCATGGTCGAGCGACGGCCAGCGATTCTGGCTGTCGGCGACGAGGCCGTCGAACAGCTCAGCCGTGGTCGCCCGTGTGTTGGGCTCGCGGCGAGCTCCGGCGCGCAACTCGACCAGCGCATTGGGCTCCTCGGGCCCCGCCGTCATGATGCCGCGCGGGCGGTGATACTTGAACGAGCGGCCGACGAGGCGCACGCCGTTGGCGAGCAGTGCCGATGCCAGCGTATCGCCCGCGAACCCCGAATGCCCGATGCCGTCGAACGAGAAGCCGAGCGGCTTAGCCCGGTCGACGAGGCCGCCAGCCGGCAGACGATAGGAGCTTCCGCGCGGGCTCATCGCTTGACCCCGCTCTCGACGCCCGCTGCCGCGGCGACCGACGAAATGGCGTGCGAGCGAACGTCGCGCGTGACGCGGAGCCACGCACGGCACCCCGCCACGTGCTGCCAGTGCTCGGTGAGTGGACCGGCCGGATTGTCGCGCAGGTAGACGTAATCATGAACCGCCGCCTCGCCAGCGCTCTCGGCAGGCCGCATCGGCGCGGCGTCGCCCAGATAGACGAACTCGCTTTGGTCGCGTGCGCCGCAGAACGGACAGTCGATGCGCATGGTCTCTTTTCCGTTCCTCAGTGCAAGTTCGGCTGGGCGCCGGCGCCCTTTTCATCGATCATGCGACCGCGCGCGAAGCGGTCGAGCGCTAAATCCTTGGCGGCCGGGTGCGGATCGCCGGTCGCGAGCAGATGCGCGAAGGTGTAGCCGGAGCCGGGCGTCGCCTTGAAGCCGCCGTAGCACCAGCCGCAGTTGAGATAGAGCCCGTCGATGGGCGTGCGGTCGATGATGGGCGAGCCGTCCATCGACATGTCCACGAGGCCGCCCCAGTGGCGCAGGAAACGCACGCGGCTGACCGAGGGGACCACGCAAACGGCTTCCTCCATCACCTCCTCGACGATGGGAAGATTGCCGCGCTGCGCATAGGAATTGTAGCCGTCGATGTTTCCGCCGAAAACCAGGCCGCCCTTGTCTGACTGGCTGATGTAGAAGTGACCCGCACCGAAAGTGACGACGCAGGGCACCATCGGCTTCAATCCTTCCGACACGAACGCCTGCAGCACGTGGCTCTCGATCGGCAATCGGAGCCCGGCCTGCGCCGCGACTCGCGACGTGCTGCCAGCCACCGCCATGCCGACCTTGCCCGCGCCGATCACCCCACGCGTCGTCTCGACGCCAGTGATGCGCCCGCCTTCACGCCGAAATCCCGTCACCTCGCAGTTCTGGATGATGTCGACGCCAAGCCGGTCGGCTGCCCTCGCGTAACCCCACACCACCGCGTCGTGCCGCGCGGTGCCGCCGCGCCGCTGTAGCAGACCGCCGTGGATGGGAAAGCGCGCGTTGTCGAAGTCGAGGATCGGCACCAGCTGGCGCACAGCCTCCCGGTCGAGCAGCTCCGCGTCGACACCATGCAGGCGCATCGAGTTGCCGCGGCGCGCCATGGAATCGCGCTGCGCATCGGAATGGTAGAGATTGAGCACGCCGCGCTGGCTGACCATCGTATTGAAGTTGAGATCG
>JANOJW010000805.1:0-2745 GCA_031418955.1 Hyphomicrobiales bacterium
GTGTCGTGCCTCCTTCAGGGCAGTCTCGGCTTTTTTGATCAGCTCCGTCACGCCACCGCTCCGAGCGGTTTTGCATCCCGTCGGATGTTTCGAACGAACCCCGGATTGTAATGTGTTTCCGGCGCTTCCCACTCGCGTCGCGAAATCGGAAAACACTGGATGAACAATCCAGCCTCGACAAGTGCGGGACAGGACAAGTCACTCAGTGCGAACTTCTCGGCCCAGTAATCGCCGACCCCGTCGCGCAGTACGATCGCCAGATCGAGATCGCTGTCGGCGGTCGCATCGCCTCGGGCACGGCTGCCGAACACCAGCACGTCGTCGAGCCGCGCCCCGTAGTGCGTTCTCACCGCCGCGACAAATCGCTCGAGCGCGACATGCTCATCCCTCGTCACAGTTTAGCTCCACTGTCCCACCCCTCGGTGTCATGATCGGGATGCTGATAGCTGACGATGGTGTCGACCCAGTTCGTGCGCCACGACGCCTCGTCGGAGCGCACTGGTATTCCGTCGATTCCGTCGACGAACGGCAGGCGCTCGGCCCTCGCCATCTGGATCACCGGCGTGATTTCGGCTGCGCGATCGAACGCTGCAATGGCGACGTCGATCTTGCCGTCGTACTCGAATGTAAGCGGCGTGCCGCAGTCGGCGCAGAAACCGCGCTGGACCTTGTTGGAGGACTGGTAGTGGCGCGGGCCCCCGCGCGTCCATGCGAGCCGGTTGGCGGTCACGAGCAAGCCGCCGATCGAGCCGAACGCCTTCTGGCACATACGGCAATGGCACAGCGAGGCCCGGCCTATATCATCGACGCGGAACCGCACCGCGCCGCACTGGCAACCTCCGGACCAAGGTTTGGTCATCGCCTGCGTCATGACCCAACAACCCCACCCACCGCCCCACTCACGTTGTCATCCTCGGGCTCGTCCCGAGAACCCATGGTCCCGCGAGAGCATGCAGCGCGTACGGACACCGTTGTCGCCGCACGCACAAATCCGCTCACCTTGCGCAAGCGGAAAAATGGGTCCTCGGGACAAGCCCGAGGATGACACCGATGGTGTGGCAAGATCACCGCTTCAACTCCCAATTCGTCTCGTTCTCGCCGGTCAGCTTGTTCTTGCTATCCTTCAGCACGACGCCCATGGCGGCGAGCTCGTCGCGGATGCGATCACTCTCCTTGAAGTCCTTGTTGCGGCGCGCCTCGAGCCGGGCGGTGATCAGCGTCCGCACCTTGGCCCGGTCGATGTCGGTGTTGCGTGAGCGCAGATCGATCGTGTCGGCAGCCTCGCCATCCCACACGCCCAGGAACTCGAGCGTCGCCCGCAGCTCGGCTGCGCTCGAGGCATTGCGTGCAGCCGACTTGGCGATGCCGTGCAGGATCGAGATGGCACTCGGCGTGTTGAGGTCGTCGGAGAGCGATGCAAGCACCTCGGCGTTGGGTGCCGCACCCGTAGCCGCCAACCCGACCAGCCCCGCAAACTCCATCAGCGTGTCGCGGGCCCGCGTCAACCGATCGACCGTCATGTCGATCGGCTGGCGGTAGTGCGCGGTCAACATGGCGAGCCGGAACACCCGGCCATGCCAGCGCTGGCCGCCGAAGTTCTCCGTCTCGAGCAGCTCGTTGATGGTGATGAAGTTGCCGAGGCTCTTCGACATCTTCTCGCCCTCGACCTGCAGGAAGCCGTTGTGCATCCACACCTTGGCCATCACGGGCGTGCCGTGGGCGCAGCGCGACTGCGCAATCTCGTTCTCGTGATGGGGGAACACGAGATCGATACCGCCGCCATGAATATCGAACACGGTGCCGAGGTGCTTTTCCGACATCGCCGAGCACTCGATGTGCCACCCCGGGCGCCCCGACGTCGCGATCCCGCACGGGCTCGGCCAGCCCGGTTGCACGGGCGTCGACGGTTTCCACAGCACGAAGTCCGTCGGGCCCTTCTTGTAGGGCGCGACATCGACGCGGGCACCGGCCTCCATCTCCTCGAGGGAGCGGTTGGCAAGCCGGCCGTAATCGGGCATCGATCCCGCGTTGAACAGCACATGCTCGTCGGCCACGTAGGCGTGACCCTTGGCGACCAATGCCTCGCACAGCGTCTTCATGCCCTCGATATGGTCGGTAGCGCGCGGCTCCACCGTCGGCTCCAGCACGCCGAGCCCAGCAATGTCCGTGTGGAACTGCTCGGCCGTCTCCTCGGTGAGGCGGCGGATCGCCGCGATCGGGTCCATCGCCGGCCAGCGCTCGACGGCGCGTGCATTGATCTTGTCGTCGACGTCGGTGATGTTGCGCGCGTAGGTGACGTGGGCCTCGCCGTAGACGTGCCGCAACAGGCGGAACAGCACGTCGAACACGATGATCGGGCGCGCATTGCCGATGTGCGCGAGGTCGTAGACCGTCGGCCCGCAGACGTACATGCGCACGTTCCGGGCGTCGATCGGCTGGAAGGGGTCCTTCCGCCGGGTCAGAGTATTGTAGAGCGTCAGCGACATCCTGATCCTCTCGGCTGGCGGAGGATCGGCTCTTGGGTCATCACTGAGGCCAAAGAAGCGCGCCACGCGCCAGCGGTTGAGCTAGCCCGAAATAACAATGCCGCAACAAATGTTGACAGCAGGTTGACGATTGGCACCACGCATGGCGGGCTTATGAGCTGTCGACCGGTTCCGGTCAAGCTGGCTTTGCGGTTCGACCGTTTTACAGGGCCGTGAATTGTGTCATGATACCCGTATGACTCGGATCCAGACAATTGCA
>JANOJW010000806.1:0-6825 GCA_031418955.1 Hyphomicrobiales bacterium
ACGAGAACGAGCTGGCGCGGTTGCTGGAGGCGGGATCGATCGCCGGCGCCGGCCTCGACGTGTTCGAGCACGAGCCGGCCGTGAACCCGAAGCTGCTGGCCTCGAACCGCGTCGTGGCGCTGCCGCACATGGGCTCGGCGACGCACGAGGGCCGCACCGACATGGGCGAGAAGGTGATCATCAACATCAAGACCTTCCTCGACGGCCACACCCCTCCCGACCGCGTCCACCCCGCGATGCTGTGAGATTGCACCACATGATCCCCATCGCCGCCATCCAGACGACCGCCGAGACCCTGATGGCCAAGGCCGCCATCGAGATCCCGGACGATTACCTCACGGGCCTGCGCGCCTGCGCCAATACCGAAAAGGGCGAACTCTCCGCCTTCGTCATCCAGGCCATGCTCGAGAACTACGAGGCGGCGAAAGAGGACCGGCGCGCCATGTGCGGCGACACCGGCGTGCCGCGCTGGTACGTGAAATACGGCAATGACGCCCGCGTCGAGGGTGGTCCGATCGCGGTCGAGGCGGCGCTGCGCCGCGCCACGGCAAACGCCACGGCCAGCGTGCCGCTGCGGCCCAACCGCGTGCATCCGCTCTGGCGCACCGACCACAACAACAACGTCGGCATCGGCGCGCCCGAGATCGAGTACGCCTTCCACCCCGACGCCGACTGGGTCGATCTCGTCACCGTGCACAAGGGCGGTCTGTTCGGCACCGACTACCGCATGCTGTTTCCCGGCGATGGGCTCGAGGGCATCAGGCGCTTCTTCCTCGACACCTGCATCGCCTTCGGCAAGCGCGGGCTCGCCTGTCAGCCGGCGATCGTCGGCATCGGGCTCGGTGGCTCCAAGGACATCTGCGTGGTGCTCGGCAAGCAGGCGGCGTGCCTCAGAACCGTCGGCGACCGCAATCCGGACCCCAAGATCGCCGCGCTCGAGCTGGAGCTGAAGGAGCTCGGCAACAACATCGGCATGGGTGCCATGGGCTTCATGGGCTCCTCCATGGTGGTCGATTGCCACATCGAGGTCGGCTACACGCACACTGGCGGCATGCCGATGTCGGTGCACATGTTCTGCCTGTCGTCGCGCCGCGCCGTCGCCCGCATCCACGCCGACGGCCGCGTCGAGCACCGCACCGACCCGCAATGGTTCACCGACTACTCCCGCCGCGCGACGGTGGAATGGGACGGCGGCGCGGGGGCGAGGCAAGCGGCGGAGTAGGGGACAAGGCAGTGGCTATTCCCTGGTGGATGCTGGACCGGCCGTCGCGAGCAACCTCGCTTCCGCCCTCTCGCTGCACGTCGGACGAGTATGAAGTTTTCGAGCAGCTCGAGGGCAGTGATTTCACTGTGCATGAGCTCGAGAGGTTCTGTTTCCGTGGCGACCGCGACAAAACACTGCGCAGCCTTGCCTTGCTGCGCGACGAAGCAGCGATCTCGATCACCCATCGCGGCGAGCCGGTACCCGACTGGCAGATGCAGAAGTGGCGGCGCGAGGCAGCGGCGGCCGAGACGCAAGCCGATCTTGCATCGGTTTTGGTCAGGCTCATGCAGCGGCGGTAATTTCCGCGATAAGTCGGTGCTCTCGGTTGTTCTTGCAACGTAATGCCCGCGCCGAGCTAGCAATAGATGCACTCAACTCCCACTCGGTTCCCCGGAACTGCAGACACGTGTGAGCGTGTGTGCAGTATCCGGGGCCTTTCCCGGTAGAGATGAGCCGCCGGCTTCAAGGCTCGTAGCCTTCGAGACGGACGGCATCGTCGAACAGATCCCGCCATGTGGGATTGTGCGTTTCGATGAGTTCGATCTTCCAGTCGCGTCGCCAGCGCTTCATGAGGTATTCGCGGCGCTGCGCTGTGGCTACGTCGACGTGCGGCTCGAAGTAGACGAGCCTGCCGACCCAGTAGCGCTTCGTGAAACCGTCGATGACGCGCTCGCGGTGCTCCCAGGCACGGCCAGCGATTTCGCTGGTGAGCCCGACGTAGATCACACCGCGCGGTTTGCTCGCGGTCATGTAGACGAAGAAGCGTTTCTCAGCGTCAGCGCTCATGTGGCAATAGTAGTGCCTCCTCTCGACGGGTAAAGGCCCCGGATACCCCGGATACTCCGCGCCCGCTGTCGCGAGCCCAGAGTTCCGGGGAACCGAGGAGAGGATGGGCGGGATGAATGGTCGCCGCTCATCGTCAGCGGATTCGAATAGGAGCGGAACCAAGATCGGCGCCTGGGTGGCCCACGCGAGCCACGCCGATACGTGGCGGTTGCGACGGGCGGTGCTGGGGGATGGGCTCGGGGAACCGCGGAACGGCCTCGACCAGCGCAGTCCGCGTCCATCCCGTCTAACGCATTCCACGTGACACGCAGAATGCTCCCAGGCTATCAATTCCCGATCGTTGGGGATCATACGACCAGCCATGCCGGGCAAGATTTTCGTCAACTACCGCCGCGATGATGGAGCGTCTCAGGCAGCGCGCCTTCGTGATCGTCTTGCGGGCGTGTTCGGTGCCGGCAATGTCTTCATGGATGTGGACAATTTGCTCGCCGGCCAGCGCTTCGACAAGGAGCTGGAGAAGGCGCTGGTGCAGACCGATGTCTTCCTTGCCGTGATCGGGCCGCGCTGGCTCGACATCCTTCACCAACGACATGCGGCACGAGAGCGCGATTATGTGCGTGAGGAGATCGCAGCGGCGCTGGCACGTGGCCTGATCGTAGTTCCAGTCCTGGTCGATCGGGCTGTGCTGCCGCGCGGTGACGATCTGCCGAAGGACATGCGGGCGCTGGTGCTGCATCAGAAGCACGATGTCAGCCATGAGCGGTTCGGCCGTGACGTTGAAGAATTGACTGCCGCTATCCGGGCCGGCCGGAAGGCGCTGCAGGTGGAGGGGCGATCGGGCAGCATCGGCGCTCCACGTGTCCTAATTGGTGCAGCCGTAGCTGTTTTGCTCCTCGGGATTGCCGGGGCCTACTATGCCGGCATGCCGCTGCAGTGGCTTGGGTCGCAGGCTCAGGCGCCTTCAGTCGGTATGGCTCAGTCCGCCAAGGAGCAGCAACGGATAGCTGCCCTTGAAGCCGGCACTCGCCAAGAGGAGGAGGCCAGAACCAGGGCGGAGGCCGAGATCAAGCGATTGGCGGACATAGCGGCTCAGGCCAAGCGCGATGCCGACGCACGCCAGAAAGTGGACGCCGAAGCTGCCGCGAAGCGTAAGGCCGAAGATGCGGCGCGGCGCCTACCGAAGCCCGGTGACGTAATCCGCGATTGCAGCGACGGCTGTCCCGAGATGGTGGTCGTGCCGGCCGGCAGCTTCACGATGGGTTCGAACGAGAACGACAGCGAGAAGCCGCCACACACGGTGACGATCCGCCAGCCGTTCGCCGTGGGCAAGTTCGAGGTGACATTCGCTGAATGGGAAGCGTGTGTTGCGGGCGGCGGCTGCACGAGCAATACCGCACCGAGCGATCAGGGATGGGGCAAGGGCCGCCGTCCAGTCATCAACGTGTCCTGGAGCGACGCCAAGGAGTACGCGGCTTGGCTGTCGCGAAAAACGGGGAAGACGTACCGGTTGCTCAGCGAAGCCGAGTGGGAGTACGCGGCACGGGCTGGGACAACGACGAAGTACGTGTTTGGCGACACCATCACCAAGAGGCAGGCCCAGTTTTCTGAGGGTGACTACGGCAGCGCAAAACAGACCGTGGAGGTGGGCACATTTCCGGCCAACGCCTGGGGCCTGCACGACATGCACGGCAACGTGTGGGAGTGGTGCGAGGACAATTGGCATCCGAACTACCAAGGCGCGCCAGCGGACGGCTCGGCGTGGTCGGGCGGCGATACAACTAATCGTGTGGTCCGGGGCGGTTCTTGGATCAACGATCCTCTGATCCTCCGCTCCGCCAACCGCGACTGGTTCCTTCCCGACTTCCGGTACCTCAGCCTCGGCTTCCGTGTCGCCAGGACGCTTTCACCCCCTTCCCCCTGACAGCCTTACATCTTGAGCACTTCGGTAGAGCTGGGCCGCAGTACTTATAGAGGAGCGAAGCGACCGTTTTTTTCGGGGATGTCTTCACTCCGGGTCGCCGGAGCGATCCTGCGAGGCGTGCCAAACTGTGGCGACCAGAACGCGGTCTTGTTCGATCCGATACCACACAACGAGGCGGGTCCGCGGAATCCAGGTTTCCCAGAGGTCGCCACGTTCGAGACGCCGTCCGGTGCGCGGAAAATGCGCCAGATGGTTGGACAGAAAAGAGGTGACGCGCTCACGCAGGCGATCCGCCGCTCGAGGCGACCCGGCATCGACGAGATAGGCAATTTGGTCCTCGAGACGCTCGGTCGCTTCTCGCGACAACTCGAGCTTCATCGATCGGGTCTTTCGGTCGCGGCCCGCAACCGCCGATCCACTTCATCGAGCGTCACAGTGTCGCCGCGGTCCAGCTGGGCCAATCCTCGCTCCAGTGAGTCCAGCGCCTCTTGCGGCGCAGACGCGTAGTAGGACGACCCCGACATCGCCCTCGCGAGTTCGAGCAACTCAGCGATCTGGTCGTCCGTCAGGCGTCCCGCCGCGACAGTCAGTTCATCAATCTTGTTCATGCGCTGCTCATTGCACATTTGAGCCAAATCGGACCTCTGTTCTATCAGGAATTCGCGCTTTCCGCGAACTCGCTTTGACGCAAGGGTCCGATACCTTCCGACACCGTCGCTGCCTCGACTTGCGTCTGGTTTCACGGACCTCCGATTTGGTCTACGGTCATGAGCTGACCGCGAACTGATCGTGCAGCCGAAGCACTCGACGAGGGAAATCAACCAATGGCGGGCCAGTACTTCGACAACCTGGAGACGCGGGATCCGGCTGCGCGCGAGAAATCGCAATTCGACCTGCTGCCCGATCTGATCCGCATGGCCCAGGCGAAAGCCCCCGGCATGGCCGAGCACCTGTTGGGCGTCGACGCAGCGGCCGTCACCTCGCGCGAGGCACTGGCCAGGCTGCCGATCCTGCGCAAGGCCAACCTCAAGGACCTGCAATCGAAACGCCCGCCGTTCGGCGGCTTCGCGACGGCGCCGGCCGGTCAGCTCGCCCGCGTGTTCCTGTCGCCCGGCCCGATCTTCGAGCCCGAGGGCCACGCGTCGGACTGGTGGCGCGCCGCGCGTGCGATGTATGCGGCCGGCATCCGTCCGGGCGACATCGTGCACAACACGTTCGCTTATCATCTGACGCCCGGCGGCTGGATCATGGATTCGGGCGCGCGCGCACTGGGCTGCACAGTGATCGCGGCGGGTCCGGGCAACACCGAGCAGCAGCTCGAGGTGCTCGAGCACGTGCGCCCCAACGTCTATGCGGGCGTTCCCGACTACCTGAAGATCCTGCTCGACAAAGCGAACGAGGCTAACCGCGACGCGTCCTCGATCAAGAAGGCGTTGGTGTCGGGCGGCGCGCTGTTCCCATCGCTGCGCGCCGAGTACAAAGAGCGCGGCATTGCTTGTTTCCAAAGCTTCGGCACCGCCGACCTTGGCATGATCGCCTACGAGAGCCCAGGCCCAGATGGCCAGCTCGACGGCATGATGGTCGACGAGGGCGTGATCATCGAGATCGTGCGGCCGGGCACCGGCGATCCGGTTCCCGACGGCGACGTCGGCGAGATCGTAGTGACCTCGTTCAATCGCGACTACCCGATGATCCGCTTCGGCACCGGCGACATGTCGGCCGTGCTGTCGGGCAAGAGCCCGTGCGGGCGCACCAACATGCGCATCAAAGGTTGGATGGGCCGCGCCGACCAAACGACTAAGGTCAAGGGCATGTTCGTGCATCCCGAACAGGTGGCCGAGATCGCAAAGCGCCACCCCGGCCTCGGGCGGGTTCGTCTCGTCGTCGGCCGCTCAGGCGAACAGGACACGATGCGCCTGAAGGTGGAGGCGGCGGGCAACGATGCCGGTCTCGCGCAGCGTCTCGCCGAGACGGTGCAGGCGGTAACCAAGATGAAGGCCGAGATCGAAGTGGTGGCGCCGGGCTCGCTCCCCAACGACGGCCGGGTGATCGCCGACGAGCGCACGTACGGATAGGCCGCCCGCGCGGCGTCGCGCCGTCACGACTTTCGGGTCGTACGGCCCCGCGCGCTGTTTGTCACAGATTTCGGACAGGTGCACGAGCGCGCATAGCTGGACCTTGCCGAGCTGGCGATAGAAGCGTATGTGCGCGGGCATCCATGGCAGCCATCCCCGAGGAAAAGCTCGACCGCCTCGTCGAGCGCTGGACCACCATTCAAGCCGAGCTCAACGCGGGCCCGGCGCAAGTGGTGTTCGTGCAGCTCTCCAAGGAGTTCGCCGAGCTCGATCCCGTCGTGCGGACGATCCAGGCCCGGCGCAAGGTCGGTGCCGAGCGCGCCGATCTCGACGCCATCCTCAACGACTCCAAAGCCGATGCCGAGATGGCCGAGTTGGCGCGCGACGAGCGGGCAGCGCTCGATCCTCGCATCATCGAGCTCGACAGCCTACTTAAGCTGCAGCTGTTGCCGAAGGATGCCGCCGACGAGAAGAGCGCGATCCTCGAGGTGCGCGCCGGCACGGGCGGCGACGAGGCGGCCTTGTTCGCCGCCGACCTCTTCCGCATGTATTCGCGCTACGCCGACCTGCGCGGCTGGAAGGTCGAGCTGATCAGCGCCTCGGAGAACGATCTCGGCGGTTACAAGGAGGTGATCGCCTCGATCAGCGGCAAGGGCGTATTCGCGCGCCTCAAATTCGAATCGGGTGTGCACCGGGTGCAGCGCGTGCCGGCGACAGAGGCCAGCGGGCGCATTCACACATCCGCCGCCACCGTCGCCGTGCTGCCCGAGGCCGAGGAG
>JANOJW010000807.1:0-2713 GCA_031418955.1 Hyphomicrobiales bacterium
CGCCGACGACCCCGCCGACGAAGCCACGTGCGTGCGCGTCATGACCATCATGCTGGCCGACGAATACTGAGGGAGCCGCACCATGATCACTACCCCCGTGACCCCGCGAGCCGCCAACGGGCGTGTCAATCGGCGTCGAACTTTGACCCCCGATCGGCGTGCAATATTGACCCCATCGTAGCCGGGGTTCTCCGCCGCTGAGCCCTGCGCGGTGGAGCGTAGCGGGACAGCGCAGGGCTCAGCGGCGGTCGCACCTTTTTCGGGCTGCCTTGGTGCGGGTCGGGTTACGGCGTAACTATGCCGCGCGGCCTTGCCCTCGATGTTGCTGCTCGACCAGGACCAGCTTGCGGTGGTGCCGGCCGCGTAGGGACCCGCGCGGAGTGGCTTGCCCTGCTCGCCGTCCTCGAAGCCTCTGATCCAGGCTTGCTGGTCTTGGGTCATGCGCATGCGGTCCTCGCGGTGTTGGCGGATGGGTCGTCTTGGGGCTCGGTGGTGCTCGGATCAGTTGCGGTGCTTGAGCCGCCAGCTGTCGTTGCCGGTCTCGACGATGTCGCAGTGGTGCGTGAGGCGGTCCAAGAGCGCCGTCGTCATCTTCGGATCGGCGAACACGCTCGGCCATTCGGCGAAGGCGAGGTTGGTCGTGACGATGACCGAGGTGCGCTCGTAGAGCCGGCTGATCAGATGGAACAGCAGCTGTCCGCCGGACTGCGCGAAGGGCAGGTAGCCGAGCTCGTCGAGCACGAGCAGGTCGACGCGCGAGAGCCCGTCGGCGATGCGGCCCTGGCGGCCGAGCTTGACCTCGGCTTCGAGCTTGTTGACGAGGTCGACGGCGTTGAAGAAGCGTGCCTTCTTGCCCGCCTTGATGATGCTCCGCGTGATGCCGATGGCAATGTGGCTCTTGCCAGTGCCCGTACCGCCGATCAGCACGATGTTGCGCTGGCTGGCGAGGAAGGTGCCGGTGGCCAGTTGCTCGATCAGGCCGCCGTTGATCGGCGTGCCAGCCAGGTCGAGGCCGGCCAGCTCCTTGGCCAACGGCAACTTGGCGATGGCCATCTGATAGTTGATCGATCGGGCCTGCTTGGCGGCGATCTCGGCCTTGAGCAGCGCGCCGATGATCCGCTCGAAGCCGTGCTGGCGCTTGATGCCGACGGAGACGATCTCGTCGTAGGCCGCTCGCATGCCGACGAGCTGCAGCGCCTTCATCATCTCCAGGATCTCAGATCGCTCCATAGCAAGCCTCCACGGCCGTGGGCTGCTGTCTCAGGGCGTCGTAGCGGGCACAGTCCGCGATCGGCACAACGCTGAGTGCGAGCCGCTCCGGCGTGAGGATCGGTGCGATCGGCGGCGGCTGCTGGCGGCGCGCCAGGGCGTTGAGGATGACATCGGCACTGGCGATGCCGGCGGCGAGCGATTCCGCGCAGGCCGCGTCCACGGCGATCAAGCCATCCGTCAGCACGGCCGCGAGGACCTTGACCATCTGCCGATCGCCGTCGTCGGAGCCGGCGAGCTTGGCCCGCACCTTCTCGATCGATCCCGGCAGCGGCCAGTCCTTGAACGGCGCGCCGTTCCTGAGCGCACCGGGCTTCCTCGCCAGCACCGGCACGTAGTGCCAGGGGTCATAGGCGGTCTGGTTGCGCCCGAACCGGCGGGCATGCTCGCCGACGATGACGCCGTCCTGCTTGATGACGATGCGGTCGGCGTAAGCGTGCACATCGACCGGCCGACCGACGGCCTTCGAGGCGACCGAGTACTTGTTGCGATCGAACCGCACGAGGCAGGTCTTCGACACCGAGGCGCTCGTCGCATGGAAGCCGTCGAACAGGCCGCGATAGGCAATGAGCAGCGGCCGCTCGGCCTCGAATATCTCGAAGACCATTTTCTCCTTCTCTTCGGGATGGGGTTGGGTCTTGGCATAGGCGACGCACTTGTCGAGGAGCCAGCCGTTCAAGTCCTCGAGCGTCTTGAAGGACGGGCGTGGCGCAAAGAACCGCTTCCTCACCACGCCGACCTGGTTCTCGACCTGCCCCTTCTCCCAACCCGCCGCCGGCGAGCAGGCGGTCGGCTCAATCAGATGATGGCTCATCAGCTGCTCGAAGCGCCGGTTGAAGGCCCGCTCCTTGCCGATGAACACGGTCTCCACCGCCGTCTTCATGTTGTCGTAGATGCCGCGCCGGGGCGAGCCCTTGAGGAACGCGAACGCCTTCTCGTGGGCGTCGAACACCATCTCCTGCGTCTCGCGCGGATAGGCCCGCACGAACGGCATTCGGCTGTGACAGAGCCGCATCTGTGCGACCTTCACCGGCATCGTCACGCCGTCGATGACGACGATCTGGTGGCTCCAGTCGAACTGATAGGCTTCGCCCGGCGCGAAGCTGAGCGGCACGAAGGCGGCGGCCGTGCGCTCGCCCTCGCGCTGGCCCCAAGCGCGGCCGTAGCGGCGCACCGCATCGTAGCCGCCGGTGAACCCGCCGAGCCGCAGCTCCTCGTACATGCGCTGATACGTCAGACGCTCGCGTCGGGCCTTCGTGACGTTGTCGGCCAGCATCGTCTCCAAGGCCGCCACATGGTCCCCCAGTTGCGGCAGCGGCTGGTCCTTGCGGACGTAAGCGCGCTCGGTCTCGCCGCCGGCGCCGGCCCGCACGATGTCGCGCACCGTGTTGCGCGCCAACTTCAACTCGCGCGCGATCGCCTTGATCTTGCGCTTCTGGACGAA
>JANOJW010000808.1:0-4342 GCA_031418955.1 Hyphomicrobiales bacterium
TCGCTCAGAACCCGTCAGGCTCGTCATTGGGATCGAGAGGTTGCTCTGACCCGGACGTCAGCACCTCGATCGTATAGGGTCCGATGACGATCGGTGCTCCGGCCTCGAGCCTCGCTCGCGCATTCTGCAGGTGCAGCACACCGACCCGCGTCCCATTGATGCTCGTGTCGCTCACCCGCAGGCGATCGTCGCCATATCGCTCGATCGTTGCATGCACGCGCGCGATGGCGGGCGACTGGCTCAAATTGAGAACGCTCCCTCCAGGCTCGGAGCGCCCCGCCCGGCCCAGGCTCAATGGCATGGCGCGACGCACCACCCAGCTCTCGTCACCCCGTCGGACACGCAGCACAATAGGAGCGTTCAGGCTGGACATCCGCGCGCGCCTCACGCCAGCCAGCGCTTGCGCCGCTTGTAGCTCTTCACATCGCGAAAGCTTTTCTTCTCGCCGCCGCCGATGCCGAGATAGAACTCGGCGACGTCCGCGTTCTCGCGCAGGGATTTGGCGTCGCCGTCGAGCACCACGCGGCCGTTTTCCAGGATGTAGCCGTAGCTGGCGTACTTCAGCGCCATGTTGGTGTTCTGCTCGGCGAGCAGGAACGACACGCGCTCGCGCGAATTGATGTCGCGTACGATCTCGAAGATCTGCTCGACGATCTGCGGCGCCAGGCCCATCGACGGCTCGTCGAGCAGCACCATGGTCGGGCTCGACATAAGGGCTCGGCCGATCGCGCACATCTGCTGCTCGCCGCCCGAGGTGTAGCCGGCGAGCGACGAGCGGCGATCCTTGAGCTTTGGGAAATAGGCGTAGATCTTTTCGAGTTCGCGCTGTGTGCCCGCGCGCCCGTCCCGCCGCGTGAACGCGCCGGTGAGCAAGTTCTCCTCGATGGTGAGATGGCCGAAGCAGTGGCGGCCCTCCATCACCTGGATGCAACCCCGCCTGACGAGATCACTGGGCGTCAGCGTGTCGATGCGCTGGCCCTTGAACTGGATCTGGCCCTTTGTTACCTCGCCGCGCTCGGTCTTCAACAGGTTCGAGATCGACTTCAAGGTCGTCGATTTGCCCGCGCCGTTGGCGCCCAGGATCGCGACGATGCCGCCGTCGGGCACGTGCAGCGACACGCCCTTCAGCACCAGGATCACATGATCATAGATCACCTCGATGTTCTTGACGTCGAGGATGGGAACGGGAGCTGAGCTTGGGGCGGGCGCGGCGGTCATGTTGCAGTTCCGAGCTAGGACTTCGGCAGTCGGCAACCGGCAATCGGGCAACCCGCATGTTTGAATGCCGATTGCCGACTGCCGGATGCCTCACTTTCAGTTCACCTTCGAGCAGTCGCGCGGCTCGATCTTCTTCTCGGCGGCATACTTGGCCGAGATTTCGACAACCAGCGGCTCGGTAATCTCGGCGCGGGCCGTGTACCAGTCGGAGATCACGTTCCAGGCCTTGCCGTCCCACTGCTGCACACGGGCGTCACGCACGCCCTCGTGATCGGCGCAGGTGATCTTCATGGGCCGCAGCATGCCCTCAAAGCCCAGCGCCTTGATCTTCGCGGCTGTCAGATTGAGGTTCTCGAGACCCCAGCGGACCTGCTCGCCCGTCAGTGGCTTCTTGCCGAACTTCTCCTGCGCGGTGCGGATCGCCTCGACGCCGAGCACGGCGTTGACCATGCCGCGGTTGTAGAGCACCTGAGCGAAGTCCTCTTTGCCGAGCAGCTTGGCGCCGACATGCTTCTTGAGCTCGGCATGGACGCCGAACTCGCCCGCGCCGTGCTGCAGCATCAGCGCCTTGTAGCCCTTGGAGTCGTCACCCGCCGGCGCGACGTCCGGCTCGGCACCCGACCACCACACGCCGATGATCTTGTCACGCGGGAAGGCGACGGCGGCGGCCTCCTTGATCGAAGTGCCGTTCATGACGCCCCAGCCCCAGAGCAGAACGTAATCGGGCTTGTCCTGCCGGATGGCGAGCCATTGCGACTTCTGCTCGACGCCTGGATGCGTGACGGGGATCGGCTTGAACGTGAACCCGAACTTCTTGGCCAGCACCTCGAGCGTCGGGATCGGCTCCTTGCCGTAGGGGCTGTCATGATAGACGAGGCTGATCTTCTTGCCCTTGAGGTTGTCTTCGCCGCCGACTTCCTTGGCGACGTGCTGCATGGCGATGTCGGCCGCCGACCAGTACGTGCCGAGCAGCGGGAAGTTCCACTCGAACACGGCGCCGTTCTTCGAATCAGCGCGGCCGTAACCCATGGTGATGATCGGGATCTTATCGGCGCGCGTTTTCTCGGTCAGCGCGAAGGTGATGCCGGTCGACAGCGGGTTGAAGAACGCCGCACCCGTCGTCCCCTTGCCCTTCAGGCGCTCGTAGCACTCGACGCCCTTGTCGGTGGCATAGCCCGTCTCGCACTCCTCGAACGTGATCTTGACACCGTTGATGCCGCCGTCGCGCGCGTTGACGAGGTTGTAGTAGTCGATCACGCCGTTGGCGTAGGGCACGCCGTTCACGGCATAGGCGCCCGTGCGGTAGGACAGCACGGGAATGAACTGCTCGCCGGCGCCTTGCGCCAGCGCGGGCAACGCCGGCGTCAGCGTCGCGGCGGACAGGACGGCTGTCCCCAGGACCTTCTTCAGCATGGTACTTTCCTCCTTCGTTGGCCGCTCGCGTCGCCGCGGCAGCCGGTCTGCGGGCTTTGCGGGAGTGCTCCAGAACTGCCGCACCGCGGGCCGTCCTGGAGAATTCGCAAGGCCGCCCCTCAGTAGGGGAACGGCCACAGGCGCAGCTTCTCTTTCGTCAGCGACCACAGCCGCGCGAAGCCGTGCGGCTCCTTGATCAGCAGGAAGCAGATCAGCGACCCGAATATGATGAACTCCAGGTGCGAGATGGTCTCGGTCGACAGCGGCACCCCGAGCGACGTCGGGATCAGGTTCAGCATGATCGGCACGATCAGGATGAACGCCGCGCCCAGGAATGCGCCCAGGATCGAGCCGAGCCCACCGATGATGACCATGAACAGGAGCTGCAGTGAGCGGTCGATCGAGAACGCCAACGGCTCCCAGGAGCCCAGATACACGAATGCCCACAGCGCACCGGCGACGCCGACGATGAACGACGACACCGCGAACGCCGAGAGCTTTGCGTAGAACGGTCGGATGCCCATCAGCTCGGCGGCGATGTCCATATCGCGGATCGCCATCCACTGGCGACCGATCGAGCCGCGCACGAGGTTTTTGGCGATCAGTGCGAACACGGTCACGAATGCCAGTGCCAGTAGGTACTTTTCGATCGGCGTGTTGACCACCCAGCCGAGAAAGTTCAATTCCGGCGCATTGACCGAGCCCGACGGCGCGTAGTTGGTGAACCACTTCACGCGCAGGAACACCCAGTCGAAGAAGAACTGCGCGGCGAGCGTCGCAACCGCCAGATAAAGACCCTTGATGCGCAGCGACGGAATGCCGAACAGCACGCCGACGATGGCCGAGCACAGTCCCCCGAGCAGGATCGAGAGCAGTACAGGCAGCTTGGGGATGCCGATCTCGGGCATGCCGGTGCCGAATTTGTAGGCCGAGTAGGCGCCGATCGCCATGAACGCGCCCGAGCCGAGCGAGATCTGCCCGCAATAGCCGATCAGGATGTTCACCCCGATCGCGGCGAGCGCCAGGATCAGGAACGGCAGCAGCAGCGCGCCCAGCACATAGTCCGAACCGAACGGCCAGATCTTCGCCAGCGCCATCACCGGCACGCCAATGAAGGCAAACGCCAGAATGGCATAGAGCCCGATCCGGTCCTGGCGGATCGGAAAGATCGCCATGTCGTCGGCGTAGGTCGTCTTGAACTGGCCGGTTTCTCTGTAGAGCATGTGTCGCTTCGCTCCGAGGGAGAAGGGAGTAGCGAGTAGGGACTTGAAACGGGGAGCCATTCCCTATTCCCAACTCCCTACTCCCTCATATTCTTTCGATGATCTTCTCGCCGAAGATCCCTTGCGGGCGCACCAGCAGCACCATCAGCGCCAGCACATAGGCGAACCAGTACTCGATGCCGCCGCCGATCAACTCGCCGAGATAGCGCTCGGCGAGCTTCTCACCCGCGCCCACGATCAACCCGCCGATGATCGCGCCCGGCACCGACGTGAAGCCGCCGATGATCAGAACTGGCAGCGCCTTCAGGGCGAGGAACGTGATCGAGAACTGCACACCGAGCTTGGTGCCCCACACCGTCGCCGCCACCAGCGCCACAAGACCGGCAACCAGCCACACGACGAACCAGATCCAGCTGATGGGAATGCCGACCGATTGCGCCGCTGCGTGGTCGTCGGCGACCGCCCGCAGTGCACGCCCAGTCTTGGTG
>JANOJW010000809.1:0-2087 GCA_031418955.1 Hyphomicrobiales bacterium
CGACGTTGGGCGCCTGCCGCTCGATGTCGGTCGCGCCCATGTAGACATGGCAGGGCAGCTTGAACTTGGCGCACACCGTCGCCACTGCGACGCCGTGCTGGCCGGCGCCCGTCTCGGCGATGATTCGTGTCTTGCCCATGCGCCGCGCGAGCAGAATTTGCCCCAGGCAGTTGTTGATCTTGTGCGACCCCGTGTGATTGAGCTCGTCGCGCTTGAAGTAGACCTTGGCGCCTCCGAGATCTTTGGTGATGTTCTCGGCGAGATAGAGCGGCGAGGGGCGGCCAGAGTAGTGCGTGTGCAGGTAGCTGAGTTCGGCCTGGAACTTCGGATCGTCCTTCGCCGTGTTGTAGGCGCGCTCGAGTTCCAGGATCAGCGGCATCAGCGTTTCGGCCACGAACCGCCCGCCGAACAGGCCGAAGAAGCCCTTGTCGTCGGGTCCGGTGCGATAGGAGTTGGGGGAGGTCATTGCTTGCGCCTTCAGATGCCCACCCGCATCCGGCGCGGCTTGCGCCTTCAGATGCCCACCCGCATCCGGCGCGGCTTGCGCCTTCAGATGCCCACCAGCATCCGGCGCGGCTTGCGCCTTCAGATGCCCACCCGCATCCGGCGCGTCGGGATCGCTGGGGCCCGCGGGCGGGGAACCGGATTTCTTCGATTTAGAAGCCATGTGGCATGGGCCTTCAGCACGTGATGCTAGCGGGATGTAGCCGGTTAAGCGGCATTAGGGCAATATGACACCAGCGCCGCGCCTAAGGGCACCTTGGGCGCCTGCAGGAGGGGCAGCGTGCGAATTTTCCTGTCGTATGCGTCCGAGCAGAAGGTATCGGCGGAGACAATCGCGTTTTCGCTCAGGAAACGTGGTCACAACGTCTTCCTCGACAAGGACGATCTGCCGCCCGGCAAGAGCTACGACGATCAGATTCAAACGGCGGTTTTTGCATCGGACCTGATGATCTTCCTGATTTCGCCCGAGTCGGTCACGAAGGGTCGCTACACGTTGACCGAGCTCGAGTATGCCCGCCACCGCTGGCGCACGCCGCACAATGTAGTGGTCCCTGTGATGCTCAAGCCCACGGACATGGCGACAGTCCCGAGCTTCCTCAAGGCTGTGACGATCCATGAGCCGAGTGGGAATCTCGCTGCTGAGGTGTCGTTCTGGATCGAGCAGATGCGAGGGGCGGGCTATGTGGCACGCGTCACGACTTTGGTCATGATGATTGGAGCTGCTTTCAGCCTGCTGCACATCGGCGCCAAGGAAGGCTGGATCCTTCGGCCTGACATTCCGCTGCCATTCTGGCTCGCCGACCAATTACACAAGCTTCTCAAACCTCTGCTTCCGGTCAAGATGGCCGACACCGTCGTTTTCGTGTATTACGCAATTGTTTGTCTCCTGATGGCTCCCGCCGTCACCCTGTCACTGAGACTTTTCGCGTCGACCTCCCGATGGCGCGCGATCGTCGCCGGACTGACCGTCGCGTTGGCAACGATGCTGGGTATTCAGGTTGCCAACCAAGTCTACGTCCATCGTATCGACCAGTACCGAGAAATTGAGCACTTGAAAGACGAGTTGCGCAATTCCCGTGCAAGACTGAAGGAATTCGAAGACCGGCAAGCCGCCGTATCGCCGAATCGGACAGGCCCTGCTGCGGACCCGACCGCGGATCGAACCTCGGGTTTTGACCGAGCGCTCGATCTGGAATGGTCATTTGTGCGGCTGCAGATCGGATCGCTGTTTGGCGCTCTGTTTTCAATTGGCCTCTCGGCAGCGGGCAGCATCGCGAGCCTCGCCATGCGATCGTCGCGACGCTGGATGTTGACGGCGCTTGGTGGCGCAGTTGTCGGCGGCGCCGCCTATGCGATCACCAACAATCTCGCGTTCTCATTCTTTGCTCTGCACATCTGTTCGTTCGCGCTTCTGGGGTACTGGATCGCGCGCGGCCAGGAATGACGCCCTCAGGCCGCGCGCGCCCCATGCGCGGCAGCAATGAACGCGCGGATCAGAGCTGGGCTCTTGACGCCGGGGGCGCTCTCGACGCCGGACGACACGTCGACCACCGTCGCCCTTGTCGCCGCCACGGCGTCGGCCA
>JANOJW010000810.1:0-12864 GCA_031418955.1 Hyphomicrobiales bacterium
TCTGCCTCGAGCTCTCCGCGACCTGCGACATCCAGGTGCGGCCGTGGGCCGAACTCGTCACCGCGCTCGCCAAGCGCGACACCGATGCGGTGATCGCCGCGCATGTCGTGTCGCCGGCGCTGCTGCGCCTCGTCGACTTCACCGATCGCTATTTCTATACCCCTGCCTGGTTCGCCGCACGCAAGGGCGCGCAGCGCGTGGCGCCCACACCCGAGGGTCTCGACGCGTTGAAGGTCGGCGTCGTGAAGGGCTCGGCCCACGAGGCGTATCTGCGCATGTTCTTCAAGGACACGCAGCCGATCGGCTTCGACAGTTCGGAGCTGGCGCGCGATGCACTCTCAGCCAGTAAGGTCGACCTCGTGTTCGACGACGGGGTGGCGCTGGCGCTGTGGCTCAACGGGACGTTGTCGCGTGAGTGCTGTGAGTTGAAGGCCGGGCCGTTCTACGAGCCCAAGTTCTTCGGCGACGGCATTGGCATCATGGTCTCCAAACAGGACCCGCAATTGAAGGGTCTGATCAACCAGGCGCTGGCACGTGTTCGCGCGGGTGGGCGCTACGAGGAGTTGCTGCTGCGCTATTTCCCGAACCGGTTGTTCTAGCTAGGCTGGCAGGCGCGGTGCGCGCCCGCGGTTGCACGCGCGTTACAGCGTGCCGCGGCCGGGTTGCTCGAAGTCGCGCATCTTCTCGCGGAACTTCTTCAACATCCGCTCGACGTAGCTCATCGCCTTGTCGACGTCCTCCTCGGTCGGCAGCTCGAACTTCTGGCCGCGCGCGGGTCGGCGGCCGCCGTCCGCCGTCACCAGCTCCTCGAGCCGCTTCAGATCCTCCTTCAGCGCCTTGTTCTCCTGCGCTAGGCGCTCGAGCTCGCCCTGGCTCGCGCGCTGGTCCTCGACCGGCTCGCAGGCGATGCCCGTCCCCCGCTTCATGCACAGCGACATGGCGCCTGTCTCGGTGTCGAGGCGGAGGAAACCGCCATCGACCGGTTGCATGGTGAACCGGCCGGGCTTTTCTGTGGGTGCGGGCGCGGTTTGTGCCGATGCAATTGCAGGCAAGAGCGCCGCAAGAGCGAGCGCGACAACTGGCAGTAGAAAACGGGTCATGTGCTCTCCTCCGGAGTGCAGGATCTCGGTCACAGAACTCCGCTTTCGCAGGGCGCGCAATGCCTTGTGGGTCAGAAAGAAAACACCACTTAACTGCTTCTTTACCCGGGTCGGCGAGGTTGCAACCTGTACGGTTCTGATTTGGTGCCGCGTCAGGACCTCGTGAAGACGCTCGAATGCCGCACCGGCGCACGTTGGACTGGACCCCCGCGCGCCACCCCTCACCGGGCTCCCGGCATCCTGGCGTCAGGATCAAGTGGCTTTGCCCGACGGGGATTTGGAATGGCTCAGCGATACAATTGGCAATCGCAAGAAGGTACTGAGCGGGGCACGGGCCAGGATGAGCTCGTGTGTCGCGCCGAGGATCTGAAAGGCGTGCTGCAGCAGCTGATCGACCAGATCGCCGACGTTGACCGGCGCCAGTCCGCAACGCTGCAGGATATGCAGGGACGACTAGCCCGCATGGGCGGCCAGTCCGAGGCCGTAAAGGCCGGATTGCCGCGCCATCTCGCTTCCGCCTTCGAGAGGATCGAGGCCGGCATGACCGATCTCGCCGAGCGGATTTCCGAGACCGAGCGCGAGCGCCGCACCGGGCTCGATGCCCATCAGGCGACCCTCGTGCTTGCGACAGTCGATGCCGTGCCGAATATCGTTGCCACGCCAGCAACGCCCGTATCCCAACCCACCCCGGTCGCGCCGCAAATGCCTGACGAGACCTTGCACCCAGCCGAGCAGCCGTGGCCGCGCCCGCCGATGCCTGCCATGCCGCGCATCTTCGAGCCGACGCCGGCCGAGACCGTCCATTTCGCGGCACCCATGACGCAATCCTCGCCCGGCCAAGACGTCACCTCTGACGCCGCCAGCGCGGCCTTGGCAGCCGCCGTCAGCGTCGCGACCCGCGTCGAGCCAGAGCCGCAGGTCGCAGCAACCGTTGCAGTACCGCCCGCGGCATCGCCCGGCGTGTTCGTGCAGAACCCGGACGAGCCCTGGGACCAGGCCTCCGCCAATGAGCTTGCTCGCCTCTATGAGTCGGACGAGCCAGGCCTGCCGCCGCGTCATGACGGCATCGCGATCCATGCCCCCTCGGTCGCGCAATTTGTCGCCGCGCCGCAGCCGGTCGCCTCTCCCCCTGTCGCCGAAGCTGCCCCCGTACAGACGATCGCGATGCCCGCACACGACCCGCACGATCGCGTCTGGCTCGAGGCGCGGCTTTCCGATATCGCCACGCGCGTCGAGGACCAGCTACGCGACCTGCGCCCCGACGCTTCGATCGAGGCACTCGGCCAGCGCTTCGACACCTTCGAGCAGCGCTTCACCAGCGCCCTCGACGGGATCGCGATGCGCTCCGACGTCGACGGCCTTCGCATCGTCGAGGCTCACATCCTGGAGCTCGCCGGCGAGATCGACCAGACGCGGCGCGAGCTCAATCGCCTGACTACCATCGAGACACAGCTGACCGAGCTGCGCCGCTCGTTCAGCGACGAGGAGATCCTGCGCGTGCTTGGCAGCGTCGTGCCGACCGAGGACGATCTCGTGCGCTTTGCCGAGGAAGCCGCCACCCGTGTCGCTGAACGCATGACGAGTGCGCCGCTGCAGGCGGTCGGTGAATCGCCTGAGCGCACGCAGCACGCCGCGGAGGCGCTGTCGCTGGTATCGAAGGAGATGCAGGTGGCGCAAGCCACCTCGACGCGCCAGATGACGGCGATCCAGGATCTGCTGACCACGCTGATGGACGAACGCCGTCGCGGCGAGGCGCAGACCACCGAAGCGCTCGATACCATGCAGCAGGCGATGCAGCATGTGATGGAGCGGGTCGACGCCATGGAGGCGGCGCGCATCGAGCTGCTGTCCCGCCCAGCACCCGTTGTGCAGCACGCTGTGCCGGTTGCGCCGACGCAGACCGCTGCGGCCGCCCAGCAGTCGACCGAAAGGTTCGGAGCCGAGCCGCCGCCGGCACATCACCGCTCGATCGCAGAAGACGCCAAGGCGGCTGCCCGGATGGCAGCGTCCGCAGCCACCGCCGTTCGCACGCAGCGCGCCGCAGCGGCCTCCGAGGAGCGCATCGAGCCGAAGTTCGAGGGCGGGGCTGGCGACACCGTTCCGACCCGCGCGACCGCCCCGCGGCCGCCTCAGCAGGGCCAACCGGCGGCGGCGCGGCCTTCTGCTAATCCTGCGCTAGCTGCGGCCAAATCCGGTGACCGGCAGTCTCTGATCGCGATGGCGCGTCGCGCCGCCGAGCAGGCCAAAACTGAAGCGGTTGCCAAGGAGGCGGCCGATACGCCGGCGGCCGGCAAGGCCGCGAGCCTCAAGGAGCGGCTGATTGGCAAGGCCGAGGGCCAGAGCGAAGCCGGCAATAAGGCTGCGGGCAAATCTGGCGTGCTGCTGGTGGCAAGCCTCGGGCTGTTCCTGTTCGCTGGCTATTGGCTGTCGTCCAATCCGAAGGTCCGTGCGATGATGTTCGGCGCTGGCGGAACCTCGGCGGATAGCGGACAGCCGTCTGAGCCGATGCGCATCAAGCTCGGCCCGAAGAAGGGCTCGAGCCCCGCGAGGGAAAGCGAGCCAGCAGCGCCCGCGGCTCCGCAGCAGCCTGCGGGCGAGCCCAGCGGCGGCGCCAAGAAGGGCCCGGATCTCGGATCGGTTCCGGCAATCCCGGACCACACTCTCGCAATGCCGGGTGGCCCCGACGTCGAGCAGCGGAAGTTCGGCATCGTCATCGAAACGGGGGCCACGCCATCGACGGTCGAGACGGTGATGGAGGCCCGCCGCACGGCGCATCTGGCGAGCCTGTCGCAGCGCACTGCGCACGAGGCGATGCGCACGTCGACCGTGCCGGCGACTGCGGTGCCGGGCGGCATGCCGGGCGTCGCACCGACGTCTGACGCTGCACCTGAAGCGCCGATCGTGCAACCCGCTTCAGCCTCCATGCCGGTACAGGCGTCCGCGAAGCCCGAGCGCCAGACCCTCGAGTTGCCGTCGGCCGGCGTTGGTCCGATGTCGCTGCGACTGGCGGCGGCGAAGGGTGATCCGTCAGCGCAGTTCGACGTCGGCGTCCGCCTCGCGGAAGCGCGCGGCTTGCCGCAGGACTACGAGCAGGCCGCCGTCTGGTTCCAGCGCGCCGCCGCCCAGGGTCACACGCAGTCACAATACCGCCTCGCTGCCCTCTATGAGCGCGGCCTTGGTGTGAAGGGCGATCCGGCCCGTGCGCGCGCCTGGTACAAGCGCGCTGCCGAGCAGGGCAATCTGAAGGCCATGCACAACCTCGCCGTGATGTCGGCGGGCGGCTCCGGTCAGGCTCTCGACTATGTCACGGCAATCGATTGGTTCGTCGCGGCCGCCGATCATGGCTTGGCGGACAGCCAGTTCAATCTGGCCGTGCTGCACGAGAGCGGCCTTGGCACGGCGAAGGATCCAGGCGTCGCCTACAAGTGGTATCAGCTAGCGGCGCGCAGCGGCGACAAGGAAGCGATCCGTCGCCGCGATCTCCTCAAGTCCAAGCTCGAACCGGAGATCGTCGCCGCCATCGAGGCCGAAGTCGCCCAGTGGAAGCCGCGGCCGTCCAATTCGTTAGCCAATGATCCTCGCTTCGCCGGCGAGGCGTGGAAGCGCCAAGCTTCAGGCAACTGAGCGGCCGATCTCGCGACCATCGCAGGAGGCGGGGCTCGTCCCCGCCTTTTTTGCTTTGGGTCTGGCTCAGCGTTACCATCGCCGCGGGGTCTGGTGGGGGAGCAGCATGACGCGGACGGGAGGAGCAGCGCCGGCGCCTACCGCCTCGTTCGCGCGTCGCGTCCTCGACGCCATTGCTGTTTGGCTCGACGCCGAGCAGGACCGCCTCTTCCTCTGGCTGCCCGTCGCGCTTGGCGCAGGGATCGCGGTCTACTTCGTGCTCGCCGCCGAACCGCTGCTTTGGCCGGCGCTAACGGCGCTCGTGGCGGTGTTGGTGATGCGGCGCGTTGCCGGCGACAGCCTGGCAGCGATGATCGCGACAGGTGCGCTAGTGGCGACCGCAGGCGGCTTTGCGCTCGCCAAGCTGCGCACCGAAACGGTTCGCGCGCCCGTGTTGACCCGCGCGATCGGGCCCGTGATCGTCGAGGGTTGGATCGAGATCGTCGAGGCAAGACCCGAGCGGGGCGAGCGCATCACGCTGCGCGTGCATCGCATCGAGGGCCTGCCGCCCGAGAGCTGGCCTGCCCGAATTCGCGTGCGGGCGACGAAATCCGAATCCCCTCTCGGTGCCGGTGATGCCGTACGCTTCCGCGCGCTCCTGTCGCCGCCGCCCGGACCCGCTCTGCCGGGCGATCACGATTTCGCCCGCCAGGCCTGGTTCCTCGGCATCGGCGCGGTCGGGTCCACGCGCAGCGCGCCCGAGCGCATCGCCATCGAGGGCATGCCGTGGAGCCTGCGCTGGCGTGCGCCGATCGAGCGGCTGCGGCAGGCGATTGGCGCCCGCGTGCAGGCCGCGTTGCCCGGCGAGACCGGCGCCATCGCGGCGGCATTGATCACCGGCGAGCGCGGCGCCATCAGCGATGCCACCAACGAGGCCTATCGAGACTCAGGCCTCCTGCACATCCTGTCGATCTCAGGCCTGCATATGACGATCATGGCGGGGGCGGTGTTTCTCGCCGTGCGCTTCCTGCTGGCGTTGTGGCCTGCCTTGGCCCTGCGCTTCGAGATCAAGAAGTGGGCGGCGGTCGCGGCAGCGATCGGGGCGCTGGCCTACCTGCTCATCTCCGGCAGCGCGTTTCCCGCGGTGCGCTCCTACATCATGATCTCGATCATGTTCCTCGCGATCCTGCTCGATCGTCCGGCGCTGGCGCTGCGCAACGTGGCGCTCGCGGCGCTCGTGATCCTTGTTATCTGGCCAGAGAGCCTGATCGACGTGTCGTTTCAGATGTCGTTTGCCGCCGTGCTGGGCCTGGTCGCGGCCTACGAGTTGATTCGCACTCGCGAAGCCGAGCGCACCGTCGAGCGCTCGGGTCGAAGCCTGTGGCGCACGATCGGCCTGATGATCGGCGGCATCCTGGTCTCGACTCTCGTCGTGAGCATTACCGTCGCGCCGTTCGCCGCCTACCATTTCCACAAAAGCCAGCAATACGCGATGCTCGCCAACCTGATCGCGGTGCCGATCTGCAATCTGCTGGTGATGCCGATGGCGCTTGCAGCCCTGGTCGCAATGCCGTTCGGGCTCGAGGCGCCGCCGCTGTGGCTGATGGGCCTCGGCATCGATGCGATGACGTGGACGGCCTACAAGGTGGCCGCACTGCCCGGTGCGGTGACGCGCATTCCAGCGATCCCGACGGCAGCTTTCGCGCTGATGGTGATCGGCGGGTTGTGGACCTGCCTGTGGCAGACGCGGCTGCGCTGGCTTGGCGTGGTGCCGTTTCTGGCGGGGCTCGGCATTGCGCCGTTCCGGCAGGCACCGGATGTCTACGTCGGTCGCGAGGGCAACCTCGTCGTCGTGCGCGGTGAGGGGCGATTGCTGACCGCGCTCGCCGACCGCCGAGCCATGTTCGAGCTCGGCCGCATCCTCGAGCACGACGGCGATGGGCGCCGGCTCGAGGACGTGACAGCGGCGCGCGGCTTTCGCTGCGACTGGAGCGGCTGCATCGTCACCGTGCGCGAGCGCCGGATCGCGGTCGTGCGCCATGCCGCGGCAGCGCTGGAGGATTGCCGCACAGCCGACATTGTCGTGATGGCGGGCTCGCCCGGTCGCGACGGCGCGTGCCGGCGACCCGGTCTCGTGACGATCAGCGCGCGCGAGCTTGCGGCCTTCGGGCCGCACGCGCTGTATCTCGGGACAGGCAATGCCGTCCGCACAGAAACTGCGGCCGATTGGCGGGGGGTGCGGCCCTGGTCGACGCCGCGGCCCGGAGCGCCGGTGCGTGGGCCGCTGGCGACGATCCGAGCGCCGGCTGCTGGACGGCTCGCCGAGCCCTCGGTCGAGCCCGATCACGATCGATGATCGTCAATCAACGCCCTTGCGCCGATTTCTTCGCAGGCTTGGGCAGCAAACCGTAGTAGGCAGCGAGCGCCCTGATCTGGTCCTCGTCGAGTGACTTCGCGACCGACACCATGGCCGGGTTCAGCCGCGCTCCGTTGCGGTAGAAGTCCATGGTGGCGACGAAGTCGTCGAGCGGCCAGCCGGTGATCGAGGGGATGCCATTGTCGATGCCGTCGATGCGGTGGCAGGAGCTGCATTCGCCGGAGAGATGCCGGCCGTAGGCCATGCGCTTGGTTTCGTCGGCCACGGCCACAGTCGCCAGTCCACACGTCGCGAGCGCGGTCGCAACGATCATGACAGCGGTTGCCGGGCGCCAGCACAGCATCGATCGGGCCTCCCTGAAGCGCCGTTGGTCCGGCGTCTGTTTGCGGGCCGTAAGACTGCTCGCGGGCGCGCTGAGCGTCAATCTTTCGGCTCTGAGAATGTATCTATCGGTCGAGCGTCGGTCGCGACCACCTCACTTCCGGGCCTTCTGGCCGAACAGCACGGCCTGTGCGTCCTTGTCGGTCGCGAGGTTGTAGTTCTGGCGCAGCTCCTCGCCGATCTTGACGCCTTTCGCGACAGCTGGGCGCGCGTGCATGCGCTGGTACCAGGCCTCGAGGCTCGCAAACTCGGCGATGTCCTGGCCCTGGTTCTTGTAGGGCCGCACCCACGGGTAGATCGCCATGTCGGCGATCGAGTAGAGGCCGGCCACGTACTCGCGGCCCTTCAGGCGCTTGTCGAGCACGCCGTAGAGGCGGTTGACCTCGTTGGTGTAGCGATCAATCCCGTACTGGATCTTCTCGGGCGCGTAGTTGCGGAAATGGTGGCACTGCCCGGCCATCGGCCCGAGCCCCGCCATCTGCCAGAACAGCCACTCCTCACACTCGACGCGGGCGCGCTCGTCTTTTGGATAGAACTTCCCCGTCTTGCGGCCGAGATACTGCAGGATCGCGCCCGACTCGAACACCGAGATCGGCGTCCCGCCCGGGCCTTCGGGATCGACGATCGCGGGCATCCGATTGTTGGGTGAGATCGCCAGGAAGCCGGGCTCGAACTGCTCGCCCTTGCCGATGTTGATGGGCTTGAGGGCGTAGGAAAGCCCGCACTCCTCCAGCATGATGGTGATCTTGTGCCCGTTGGGCGTCGGCCAGTAGTAGACATCGATGGGCTTGGCGGGCATGGCGTGGGTCTCCAGAAGTCGCTCGAACAACTATCGCAACAATCCACCAGCCGGCCAGCCGAATACCGCTCATGCATCTGTCCGCGGAGGCGCGAGCAGTGCCTCGACGGCGACGACGATGCCAGGAGGATCGAGGCACAGCACACCCTCGCTCGGTGCGGACGGGGGTGAAAGGACGTCGCCGTGTCGCCGGTAATGCAGGACCTGCCTCTCGACAGCATCGACGATGATATAGTGCTCGATCGACGCGACGCGGCCGTAACCTTCGACCTTGACCGTCAAATCACGGCGTTGGCTGGTCGTGGTTGGAGACAGAACTTCGAGCACAATGACGGGATTACTGATTTCGAGTACGTCGTCTGGCGGCATGGGCAGCGGCCCCACGAGAGCATCAGGCTCGTAGCTGCGTCTCTCTGCAATACGAACTTTCGGACCGTCGGGCACGGCGTAGAACGGAACGCCAGCGGCCTTGATCGCTGCAGACAGTGCGTCGGCGGCGCACCGCTTCGTCCGGACATGCCCGAAGTTTTCCGCCTGCAGGGTGACGATCCTTCCGGCGTCGAGTTCGTAACGACCGCCCTCCTGCTGCAGACACCAGAGCAGGAACTCGTCCACGGTCAGGAACGTTGGCAGGACTGCGTTCATGACAGCAATGTATCACCCAGACAGAGGTTACACGACTCCGTCCTTCTTCAACGCATCGACGTCGGCCTTCGAGAGGCCGAGCATATCCTGGTACACGGTATAAGTGTCGGCGCCGAGCACCGGCGAGGCCGTCACCTGCACGTGGCTCTCCGACATCTTCACCGGCCAGCCCGGAATGCGCACCTTGCCGCGCACGGGATGGTCGACGTCGACGAAGATCTCGCGCTCGAGCATGGTCGGGTCGTCGGACAGTTCCTTAGTATCCATCGTGGCGCCGCACGGCACGCCGGCCGCGCCGAGCTTCTCCATCGCCTCGAGCTTGGTGAACTTCGACGTCCATTTCTCGATCTCGGCGTTGATCTCCTTGGCGTGGGGGGCGCGCATCACCGGCGTGGCGAACCGCGAGTCGGCCTTCATGTCGGCCCGCCCAATGGTGTCGCACAGGTTCTCCCAGTGCGAGTTGGTGGCGCGGCTGGTGTAGATGAACACGTAGTCGTTATGGCCGCCTGGCTTGCACTTGAATACCTCGCACGGGGCGTTGCCGAGCACGACGGAATTGCCATTGCGCTCGCAGGCCTTGTTGGTCATCAGCTGGCGCGAGTAGGCGATACGGCAATAGTTGACCATCGCGTCCTGCATCGCCACCTCGACCTTCTGGCCCTTGCCAGTCACTGTGCGCTGGAAGAGTGCGGCCAGAACGCCGATGACCGCGTGCAGACCGGTGCCGGTGTCGCCGAGCGTGACGCCAGGCTTGATCGGCCGGCCATCCGCCTCGCCGGTGATCGACATGACGCCGCCGGCGGCCTGCGCGATCATGTCGAAGGCCAGGTTCTTCTCGTAGGGGCTGCCCTTACCGAAGCCCTTCACCGTCGCGTAAATGATGCGCGGGTTGAGCTTCGCCACTTCCTCGTAGGAGAAGCCGAGCTTCTCGATCGCGCCCGGCGCGAAGTTCTCGGCGAAGATGTCGGCCTTCTTGATCAGGTCGCGCAGGATCTCTTTACCGCGCTCGCTCTTCAGATTGAGCGTCACCGAGCGCTTGTTGGCGTTCAAGAGCATGAAATAGTAGCTGTCGGCGTCCTTGCGCTCCGACGACGCGCTGCGACCCTGCTCGCCGCCCTTCGGGTTCTCGATCTTGACGACGTCGGCGCCGAGCCAGGCGAGCGTCTCGGTGATCGAGGTGCCGGCCTCGAACTGCGTGAGGTCGACGACCTTGATACCGGCGAGGGCAGGTTTGCCTTGCGGCTTGGCGGTAGGCGACTTGGCCATGGGCTTAATCCTCCGGTGGCGTGGCGGCCGATAAACTGGCCCATTGAGACGATTGACCCTATGAGACGCCAAACGCCGCCGAACGTCCAGGCGTTCGACGGCGTTTGGCGTGCATGGCGGCATGCGTCGCCGCAGGTCTTATGGGTCGATCTTGATGCCCGCGGCCTTGATCAGCTCGCCGATGCTCTTGTAGTCGTTCTCCCAGTGCTTCTGCAGATCGTCGAGCTTCTGGACGACGGGCAGCGCCGACACGAGCTGCATCTTGGCCTTGGCGTCTGGCGTGGCCGAGACCTCGTTGAAGCGGGCGTTGAGCTTCTCGACGATGTCCTTCGGCAGGCCCGGCGGGCCGTAGAGCGCGAACCACACCGGCACATCGGAATCCGGGTAACCGGCCTCAGTCATGGTCGGCACGTTCGGGAACTCCGGGAACCGCTCGAAGTGATTGACGTTGAGCAGCGTCAGTTTGCCGGCCTTGGCGTGCGGCAAGGTCGAGCCCTCGTTCATGATGTCGATGTTGCCGGCGAGCAGATCCTGAATGCTGTCCGAGCCGCCGCGGTAGGGTACATGCAAGATGTCGATGCCGGCCTTGAAGCGCAGCATCTCATAGCGCAGGTGGGTGGTCGTGCCCGGACCCGACGAACCGAACACCAGCTTGCCTGGGTTCTTCTTCGAGAAATCGACGAGGTCCTTCAGCGTCTTGAAGCCGTGCTTGGGATGCACGATGAAGCCCGAGATCGAGTCGCCGGCCCGCGCGATGATGGTGAGCTGCTTGGGATCGAAGTTCATCTTGCGCAGCAACGGCTGAAACACCGTCGTCGAGTTCGAGCTGAAGAACAACGTGTAGCCGTCGGGCGCGGCTTTAAAGGCTGCCTCCGCGCCGATCAGGCCCGAGGCGCCGCCGCGGTTCTCGATCACGAACTGCTGGTTGAAGGCCTTGGAGAGCCACTCGGCCCACGGACGCGCCAGCAGGTCGGTGGCACCGCCGGCTGCGAACGGCACGATGACCTTGACGGGCTTCTCCGGCCAGCCCTGGGCGAATGTCCCGGTCGATGCACTGGTCGAGACGAGGGAGGCCGTGAGCAGGCTCAACCCCGCGAGCTTCAGGACTTCACGACGATGCATCAACCATCCTCCATGTTGCGAGCGCGGCGCACCATGAGCATGGTGCGCCGCCTCGTCAATGGGGACGGTGAGCCAACAGCTTCAATGCCCGCACCCGGGCGGGCAGCCGCGCACACAGCCGCTATTGATCGATCTTGATCTTGGCCGCCTTGATCAGCTCGACCATGCCCTTGGTGTCGCTCTCCCAGAAGGCATTCATTTCAGGGATGGTCTGGATCACGGGCGCCGCTCCCGCCTTGTACAATTTGTCGATGACGTCCGCCGTCGTCGAAAGCTCCCGCACCTTCGCGTTGATGCGCTCGGTGATCTCCTTCGGCACGCCCTTGGGCGCCCAAATCGAGAACCAGATCGGCATGTCGGAGTTGGGGTGTCCGAGTTCGGTCAGCGTCGGGATGTCCGGAAAGTCCTTCGAGCGCGCAGTGTGGTTGATGTTGAGCAGGTGCAGCTTGCCGGCCTTCACATGCGGTAGCGTGTTGGGCTCGTTCATCATGTTGATGTTGCCACCGAGAATGTCCGTAAGGGCGTCGGCGCCGCCGCGATAGGGCACATGCAGGATGTCGACGCCAGTGCGAAAGCGCAGCATTTCGTAACGCAGATGCGGCCCCGTGCCCGGCCCCGATGAGCCGAACGACAGTTTGCCCGGGTTCGCTTTCGCGTAGTCGATCATCTCCTTGAAGGTCTTGGGTCCAGTCGAGGCGGTGATCACGAACCCCGTCACGACATCGCCGACGCGGGCAACCGGCTCGAAGTCGGTGGCCTTGTACGGCGTCGGGCGGAGAAGCGGCAGGTTCACGGTGACCGTGTTGGAGGTGATGATGAAGGTGTAGCCGTCCGGTGTGGATTTGGCGGTCGCCTCGGCGCCGATGATGCCGGACGCCCCTCCGCGGTTCTCGACCACGAATTGCTGGCCGAACTCGCGGCCGAGGATCTCACACCACGGCCGCGCCACGAGATCGGTGCCGCCGCCTGCCGCGAACGGCACGATCACCTTCACAGGCTTTTCCGGCCACTTGCCGGTCTGCGCGATGGCCGGGGCGGCAAGCCCCGAGCCCATCAGAGCCGTCCTGCCCGTTAATTTCAGGAACTCACGCCGACGCATCGTGGATCTCCCATTCGCTTGATGCGGAGAGGAAACGGAGGTCCGTTCCCCGTCTGTGTGCAACCCAGAACTGCAATCAAAGCATATCGGCAGCTTCAAGGCCATCATCGTCTGCTCCGCTTGCCTGCACTGCCGCCTGCAGGCGATGCTGTGCGGATAGAGTGAGGGAGCTTGAGATGGGCGTGCGGTCGAAGGTGCGCAGCGTCGAGACGCTGGCGACGGATGCGGGATGGCGGAACTACTATTTCGTCAAGATCGTCACCGAGGACGGTGTGACGGGGTGGAGTGAGTACGACGAAGGCTTCGGTGCGCCGGGCGTCGGTACCGCCATCCAGAAACTCTCGGAGCGCGTGGTCGGCCAACCTGTCGGCGACCACGAGCGCATCTACGCCGAACTCTATTCCGTGACGCGTCCGGCGGCCGGCGGCGTCGTGGCACTCGCGCTCGGCGCCATCGAAAACGCCTTGCTCGA
>JANOJW010000811.1:0-2828 GCA_031418955.1 Hyphomicrobiales bacterium
CCGCAGCCACGGCGGCGGGCACGGCCACGGCCATCACTTCCGCCACCGCCACTTCCACCACGCGCCGATCTTCTTCTCGTCGGGCTGCTACTGGAAGCATGGCCGCAAGATCTGCAGCTAAATGGATCGGCACCATCGCGAAACGGATCCGGCTTCCACCTTCGGGTGGGGGCCGGTTCGTTTTTGGCCTCGATGTGGACAGATGGCCGTCTCGCTCAGCGCGCGAGGCCGCCGGCCTTCTCGATGAAGCGGGAGATCTCGTCGACGCCTTTGCCGGCAGTCACGTTGGCGAACACGTACGGCCGCGCCCCGCGCTGCGTCCTCGCGTCGCGATCCATCACCTCGAGGCTGGCGCCGACGTATGGAGCAAGGTCGGTCTTGTTGATCACCAGCAAATCCGAGCGCGTGATGCCGGGGCCGCCCTTCCTTGGGATTTTCTCGCCCTGCGCCACGTCGATGACGTAGATCGTGAGGTCGGCCAGTTCCGGCGAGAACGTCGCGGCGAGATTGTCGCCGCCCGATTCGAGCAGGATCAGATCGAGCTTCGGGAACTTTTTTCGCATCGTGTCGATCGCCGCGAGGTTGATCGAGCAGTCCTCCCGGATGGCGGTGTGCGGGCAGCCGCCGGTCTCCACGCCCATGATGCGCTCCAAGGGGAGCGCTTGCATGCGCATCAGAATCTCGGCGTCCTCTTTGGTGTAGATGTCGTTGGTGATGGCGCAGATGTCGTAGCGATCACGGAAGGCGCGACACAGCGCGGCGGTGAGCGTGGTCTTGCCGGAGCCCACGGGACCGCCGATGCCGACGCGGAGGGGGCCGTTGCTGGAGGTCATGAGCGAAAGAGCCTCGTTGTCTGGGTTTCGTGCTGCTGGGCCGCAATGTCGGAGCGCCACGCGGCGCCGCCGAGCTCGTCGATGGTTGACGTTTCCACCTCGTGGGCGGTCTGCGTCAAGAGTGGCAGCAGCCCGGCGATCACGCGCTGCGCATCGGTCTGACCGACAATGCCGAGGCGGATGGCGGCTGACGTCAGCGCGCCGATGACGGCGACTGCGTAAGCGGCCAGCGTGTCATCGAGCGGCACCGCGTGCGCCGCTGCCGTGAAGCCGACCGCGGTGCAGTACGTCGGCACGGCCGCGCCGGTGGCCGTCGCCCATGGCAGCGCATCCGCAGGCCACGCTGTCTCGATCGCGGCGATGAAGGATCCGCCCTGTTGCGTCGCCTCGAGGTGTCGCTCGCGGGAGGGATGCAGGGCTGCTGAAAGCTCGGCAGTGTCGCGCAACGTCGCCTGGTCGCGTGCGGTCGCGGCGCGCCAGGCGGCGGCAAGCAGGATGAGATCGTTGCGCTGCGAGCCGTGTGACACGAGATCGGCGAGCCAGGTTTCGAGACTCGCACGATCCTTGATCCAGCCATGCTCGACGGCTTTTTCCAGGCCGTGGCTGTAGGCGAATCCGCCCACAGGGAAGGCTGGCGACAGCCAGATCTGCAGCAGGGCGTGCGTTCGGTGCCTGGCTTCAGCCTGGCGCCGCTGCTCCGACAACACGACTTGCTCGGGACCACCACGCTCACGCTCACCACCCTCGCGGCTTGCTGACGGAACCGCCGTGCCTTCGGTGCCAGGCTGAAGCCAGGCACCGCCTCGCCCTGTCGCTCGCTCAGTCATGATCACTCCGGCCGCCAGATGCGCGGCTTTGCGGTCGGGATCGTGTGCGCATGGCCGTCAGCGTGATCATGGCTATGGCCGTGCCTTTCGCCGCGATCATGGGAATGCCCATGACCGCCATGATGATGCTCATGCTCGAGCGGGCCCTTGCCGCCATAGGCGCCGCCCTCGGGCTCGAACGGCCGCGTGACGCGATGGACATGCGCGCCGAGACCGATCACCATCGCGGCGAGCACGTGGTCGGGCTGGATGTAGATTGCCTGCGCGGTCACCTCGGCTGGCGTGTGACGGTTGCCGATGTGCCAGGCGATGCGAGCGAGCGCAGCTGCATCGTGCGCGTGGATCTCGAGCAGCGGCTCGGCGGCCGCACACACCATGATGAGCGCGCCATCGTCGAGTAAGAGTGCGTCGCCGTCGGCGAGATAGCTGGCCTCGGGGAGATCGAGCAGAAACGCTTGGCCACGATCGGTGGTGAGCGCGATGCGCCGGCGGTATCGCGCCGCGCGGTCGAGCGTAATGGTGTCGACGGAAATGCTGCGACCGAGATCGGCGCGGCGAACGATGGAGGTGGCGCGGTGCATGAACGGACGTCCAACGGATCACGACTGGTCGTAGAGGTCGGGCTCTTTCGGCAGGAACTCCGGATCGAGAATCTGTTCCGGGGTGAACGGGCACTCCTCGGGAAACAGCGTGAAGTCGATGCCGGTTTCCTCGGACGCCTTGAGGCGCGCCGCCACATAGCAGTCGATTGCAATACTCGCGGGGAACTTCTTTAGACTAGGGCTATCCTCGATAAGGTCGGCAATCCGGGTCCGCTGCTCGCGAAGCGTGAGTCGCCATCCAGGCTTTCTTGCCCCGGGCTGGTACTTCCACTTCAATAGATGCCCGATCAGAACCTCTAGTCTGCTGCGAATTTGATGCTTGTCGCTGCGCCCCATGCTCTCCAGCTCCTCTGCGACGTTCTCCAGGTCCAGCTCGCCGAAGCGTTGCTCGCGCACGAGGCGCGCCTGCTCTTGGCACCACGCGTAGAAGTCCGTGTCGTAGAGGGAGGCGTTCTTTTTTTCCGGCCGGTCCTGCATGATCTCACTCGCGATTGCCACGGGCTCACCTTAGAGCCTGTCTCGGAGGTTTTCGTATGGTTTCATTGCGTTGGCATGGCTCAGATGGC
>JANOJW010000812.1:0-3273 GCA_031418955.1 Hyphomicrobiales bacterium
GCGGCAGCGGCAGCGGCTGCAGCCGCGGCGGCGGCCGCTGCCCGGGCTGCCATCCACCCGACCGTGCGCGTGCCAGCTCCGACCGCACCGATGGTCGTGCGCTCACCGGACGCAGCGCCCTTGACGCCCGTGCCGATATCACCTGTTGCGCCCACGCCCGTGGCCGTCAGCGCACCCGCCGCTGGACCCGACGATCTCAAGCGCATCCGCGCCATCGACGCTGGGCTCGAGAAGGCCCTGAACGAGATCGACGTGCGCCGGTATGCCGACATCGCCGGCTGGAAGACCGAGGACGTGGCGCGGATCAGCCAACGGCTCGGTTTCAAGGGCCGGATCGAACAGGAGAACTGGATTGAGCAGGCCCAGATCCTGGGCCGCGGCGAGGACACGTTCTACTCGCGCCGTCTCGCCCGCGGGGAGCAGGTGAGCGCCCGTCCCGTGGCCGACGAGGGTGATCGCAAGCCGGTCGCTGCCCCGACACCTGTGGCTGTGCCCGCAGCCGTCGTTGCGCCCGCGGCCGTGGCTGTGCCCACAGCCGTCGTTGCGCCCGCAGCCGTCGTTGCGCCCGCGGCCGTGGCAGCTCCTGTGCCGGCCAATGTGGAGCCGGCGGCGCCACCCGTCGACACGACCCAACGGTCGAGCGTGCAAGCGGCCGCGGCGGCTGCAGCTGCGCTCGCCGCAGCGGCCGCGAACAAAGCCCAGGCTGCCGCCGCCGCCGCCGTCGCTGTAGCCGCGCCGCCTCCAGCCGCCCCGGTGCCTGTGGCCCCCGCGCCTGTCGTGACTGCCCCAGTTGGACGACCCCAGGTCGCTGATCGCGCAGCTTTCGGGGCGCAACCCGCCGCTCCTGCAGCCGCGGCTCCAGCGGCCGCCGTGGTGGCGCCTGCGCAGCCGTCGCCCGTGCCGGTGCCCGTCGCCGCGCCGCCCAAGCCCGCCGAGACCGCCGCCCCCCGTCCAGCCATCGGCTCGGGCCGAGACAACCTGCAACGCATCGGCGGCATCAACACGGAGATCGAGAAGCTGCTCAACGTCCAGGGCGTGACGCGCTACTCGCAGGTCGCGCACTGGTCCAAGCCCGACGTCGAGCGCTTCGACCGGTTGCTCGGGCATCAGGGACGCATCGGCCGCGAGAACTGGATCGAGCAGGCGCAGATCCTGGCCAAGGGAGGTGATACCGCGTTCTCGCGCGAGTACGATCGCCGAACCACGGAAGCGGGAGCCAAACCCGAGGAGACCACTCGGCCGGCCCGTCTCGCCGAGGCGATCCAGAGCCGGCAAGTCGCGCCGACCGTTGCGGCCCCGGCTGCACCCGCTGCCGCCGAGCGGCAGAGCGATCTGTCGAGCCTGCGCTCGGTGCGCTCGGAGGCCTTGCGTCCAGCCGACGCGGCGTCGACCTCGACCATCCCGGGTGCGCGCTCGGCGCGTCCGGCGGCCCCCGACGATCTGAAGAAGATCCGCGGCATCGGCGTGCTGATCGAGAAGAAGCTCAACTCGATGAGCATCACCCACTACGGCCAGATCGCCAACTGGTCGGCGGTCGACATCGACCGCGTCAGCCAGGTGCTGGATTTCAAAGGCCGCATCGAGCGGGAGAACTGGGTCGAGCAGGCCCGCATTCTCGACTCAGGGGGCCAGACCGAGTTCTCGCGGCGCGCCGAACGCGGCGAGGTCGAGCCGACGCGCTGACCGGCACGCTGAACCGCATCCAGCACGAGAGGCCGCGGCAGTGCTGTCGCGGCCTTCGTCGTTGTGGTCGGCAGCCTCGGTCCAGGGTTCAGACACCCGACATCGCAGGCTCGGGCACACCCGATTGCGCCGTCGTCGGGTGTCTGGCACCGGCCTTGGCGCATCTCATTGCCGCGCTGGGCCGTCTGCGGCATAGTCGGTGCGGGGGATTGTCCGCATGAGTATTCATCGCCTCGACGTGTTCCTGTCCTCGACGGGCAAGGATCTCGAGCACCACCGCGCGGCCATCATCAAGCATCTGGCGGGGGCGGACGCGTTCCATCTCGTCGCCTCCGAGAGCTTCGGCGCACGCGGGCGGGGCACGGTCGAGGCCTGCCGCGCGCGCGTTGCGGCCAGCCACGTGCTGGTCGGGCTGATCGGGCACTATCGTGGCTGGGAGCCTGACGGCGAGGCAGACCCGCGCTCGATCACCGAGATGGAGTACGACTGGGCGGGCGAGGCGACCTCGAACGGCTGATGTATGTGGCGCCTTCCGGCGAGGCGCTTGTCGACAGCCTCGACATGAGGCCAGAGGCGGCGGGGCGGCAGCGGCTGTTTCGCGATCGGGTGCTCGCCGCCAATCTGCATGACCAGCGCTACTTCAAGGGCCAGTTCGAGACGCCGCTCGACCTCGCCATCGCCGTCGTCTTGGGGCTGCAGAACCTGCTCTATGGGCGCATGCTGGCGGCGATGTACGCCGGGGCTGTGCCCGAGACGCGCGAGAGTGCATCGGGGATCGCACCAGACGCGCCGACGCCCGCCTCAGCCCTCGCCTCGCTCTCCGCCGACGGCGATCTCGACGCGCTGCTGGCCGATCCGGGCCGCTTCGACATCGCGCGGCTCGAGGGCGCCGTTACCGCACGCGCCGAACGCAGTCTTGCGGAAGCCAAGGACGCCCGCGGCACCGCCGGGCGCGCAGCTGCTGCCGCCGCGCGCGACTATGCCCGCCTCGCCGCGCTGAGCACCGGCATCGATACGGTCAAGGCCTATCGCTACTATGCGCTCGCCGCCGATACTGGTGCTGCCTCGGGCACCGAGCTGTTCTGGCTGGCCCACACGGCGCTGGAGAGCGGCAACAGCGGGAGCGCACTCGACCACCTCGAGCGGGGAGTGTCGCGGCTCGACGACAGCACGGATGCACCCGGCGCATTTTGGGCGTTCATCGGGCTGGGCGATTTGCGCGCCGCATCCGGCTCACTGGGCGACGCTCGCGACGCCTACGAGACGGCGCGCGCCATCGCGGAGCAGGCCACATCTTTCGACCCTGGAAACGCGCACTGGCAACGCGACCTCTCCGTCTCACATGACCGCATCGGCGACGTGCACCGAGCCCAGGGCAACCTCCCCGCGGCGCTGGACGCCTTCAAGGCCTCGCTCGTGATCAGAGACCGCCTCGCCAAAGCCGACCCCGGAAACGCCGTGGCGAGCCGAGACCTCTCCGTCTCACACAACAAGATCGGCGACGTGCACAAGGACCAGGGCAACCTCCCCGCGGCGCTGGACGCCTTCAACGCCTCACTCGCCATCGCAGACCGCCTCGCCAAAGCCGAC